>NZ_JAMYLP010000091.1:0-22309 GCF_040318085.1 Mesorhizobium sp. M1322 | reverse complement strand
CCCCCACTTAACACCTCCCCCCCAACACAGCCCCCCCCCCACCGCCCCCCCCGCCCGGCCCCCCCCGCATTGGCGCGGGGCTGGGCCGCTTCGAGATAAATGCGGTCGGCGGCCTGGGCGCGAGCCGCCTGGCCGAAATAGGCGTAGAGGATGATGATCAGCACGCCGGCTGTCAGCACGAACAGCGTGACGTTGAGCGAAACGGTCTTGCGCCACGTGCCGAAGACCGCTTCCTGCGGAACGAGCGCTGCGGCAGCACCGTTCCTGCCGTTTGTCAGGCTCACCGCCGCATACCAGTCCTGGCCGCCGATTCTGACCTCCATCACCCCGGCGCGGTCGCCGAACATGAACAGCGGCTGACCGCCCTGGGCGATGGCGTCGAGAGACCGCCCTTCCCAGCCCGTCGATTGCGGTGTCACGGCAACGATCTTGAACGTGCTGTCAGTGACCGCAAGCACGTGGCTTCGGCCCATCGCGCCCTGACGGCGGATGCCCTCCAACAGGTCCTGCGTCGCGCCAGGCGTTGAGGCCAGGTTCGCATCGACGCTAACCGAACTGGCCAGTTGGCCCGCCGCGAGCGAGAGGATCGCCTTGGCGTCGCGTTCCACGTCGTCACGCTCGTTCATCAGCGACAGGAATCGCAGCGCCGCGATGACGACCAGGAAAATGATGATGAGGGCCGGTATCGATCGGCGCAACAATGGCTCGGCCGCCAGAAGCCGTCGGTAGGCGGGTTCGGCGATGAGCCGCGCGTTGCCGGCGAGACCATCGCTTCTCGCCTCTCGCCGCTCAAAAGCCGTCCCTCCGGGCGCGCCCCACGCGTCCGCCTTCGCCATAAAGGGCTCTCCCCGATTTTAAATCTGCTTGACGATCCGGCGACGCCGCACTTCCGAATCTTCAGCTAAAGAATCAAAGGTGATTCGGCTTGTCCATAGCCACGGCGAAAAAAGATTAAAAATCGACTAAAATAGTGGCTAAAGCCGCCCGATGATGCCGGGCGGCAACCTTCTAAGGTGTGTTGAGATTCAGGTCAGGCCGCGCCGAGAACGGTGGATTCCGAGAACCGGAGCGGAGCGTACTTTTTGGTACGTGAGCACCGGAAGCGCAGGAAACCGCCGTTCGCAGGCCGGCATCACCTGAATATCAACATACCTTACGCCAGCGTGCGCTCAATGATGTCCCGCAAATCGGCCGACAGGTTCTCGGTATTCGCAATCGACAGCAACGCGTCCCTTGCCTTGGCCTGCCGGGCAGGTTCGAGCGAGCGCCATGATCTGAGTGCTGTCGCCAGCCTGGCGGCCAACTGCGGGTTGCGCTTTTCGACCTGCAGGACCGTTTCGACGAAAAACCGGTAGCCTTCGCCGTCGGCGCGATGGAAGCCAGTCTGGTTGGCGCTGGAAAACGTGCCGACGAGCGAGCGCACCCGGTTCGGGTTGGCCATCGAGAAGGCCGGGTGGCCGGTCAGGGCGCGCACCGCACCAATGGTTTGCGGGCCGGGCACGCTGGCCTGGATTTGGAACCATTTGTCCATCACCAGCGGATCGGTGGCATATTTCGTTTCAAAGTCGGCCAGCGCCTTGATCGTCTCGGGCGAACCGCTGTGGCGGAGCGCAAGCACGGTCAGTGCGGCGGCGCGGTCCGTCATGTTGGTCGCGGACTGGAAATGTCGGGCCGCAAGCGCCGCACCTCCCGGCAGCAGCGAGAGATAGTCGAGCAGGGTGTTGCGCAGCGCCCGGCGCCCGGCGCTCGCCGCATCCGGACTGAAAGCGTCCTTGTCGACCAGTCGATCGTAAAGGCCGGAAAATATCTCGCGGTTCGCCTCGGCAATCGCGGCCGTCAGCGCCTCGCGGGCCGAGAAGATGGCATCGGGATCGATGTTCTTGCCGATGTCGCGGGCGATATCGGCTTCGCTCGGAAGCGCCAGAGCCAACGCCCGATAGGCCGGTTCGAGTGTCTCGTCGCCGGCTATTTTGCCGGCAAGCTCGGTCAACCGTGATGCGAAACCGGGCTGCTTGCCGTCAAGGACCTGGCGGAAGGCTGATATCAGCGCGTCGGTCAAAAGCGTGTTGAACGCCTGCCAGCGCGAGAAGGTATCGTTGTCATGGCCGGCAAGGAAGAACTGATCGTCGGCCTTCTGCTCGACGGAAAGCGTCACCGGCGCCGAGAAGCCGCGGTTGAGCGACATCGCCGGGCGCTCGGCAACGCCCGTGAAGCGCACCATGTGCCGGCGCTTGCGGATATGGATGACGCCGTCCTCGACGCTGGCGCCCTCGACGCCGCTATAGGCTATCGCTTTGCCATCGGTGCCGACCAGGCTGAAGGCCAGCGGAATATGCATCAGCCGCTTGCGGCTTTCGGACGGTGTTGGCGGTACCGACTGCTCGATCTCGAGCGTGAACTCCTGCGCTGCCGGATTGTGCGTCGAACTGATCGTCAGATTGGGCGTGCCCGCCTGATGGTACCAGAGCGAAAATTGCGAGAGGTCGCGACCGGACACATCCTCGAACACCTTGAGGAAGTCCTCGATCGTCGCAGCCTCGCCGTCGTGGCGCTCGAAATAGAGATCCATGCCGGCCCGGAACGTCTCGGCGCCGAGAATGGTGCGGATCATGCGCACCACTTCCGAGCCCTTTTCGTAGACCGTCGCCGTGTAGAAATTGTTGATCTCGCGGTAGCGGCGCGGCCGCACCGGATGCGCCAGCGGTCCCTGGTCTTCGGGAAACTGATGTGCCCGCAGCGTGCGCACCTCGGCGATGCGTTTCACTGCTCGCGAGCGCTGGTCGGCGGAGAATTCGTGATCGCGGAAAACCGTCAGCCCTTCCTTCAGGCAAAGCTGGAACCAGTCGCGGCAAGTGATTCTGTTGCCAGTCCAATTGTGGAAATACTCATGCGCGATGATCGCCTCGATATTGGCGAAATCGGCGTCCGTTGCGGTCTCCTGATCGGCCAGCACATATTTGTCGTTGAAGATGTTGAGTCCTTTGTTCTCCATCGCGCCCATATTGAAGTCGGACACCGCAACGATGTTGAAGACGTCGAGGTCGTATTCGCGGCCGAACGCCTCCTCGTCCCATTTCATCGACCGTTTCAGGGCGTCCATGGCATAGCCGGCGAGCCGCTCCTTGCCCGGCTCGACATAGATGCCGAGCTCGACCTCGCGGCCGGACAACGTGACGAAGCTATCCGAGACCTTGCCGAGAGCGCCCGCCACCAGGGCGAACAGGTAGGACGGCTTGGGGAAGGGGTCGTGCCAGACTGCGTAGTGCCAGCCATCGGCAAGTTCGCCGCTTCCAGCCGGGTTGCCGTTGGAAAGAAGCAGTGGCGCCTCGTGCTGCCGCGCCTCGATGCGCACCGTATAGACGGACAGGATATCGGGGCGGTCGAGAAAATAGGTGATGCGCCGAAAGCCCTCGGCCTCGCATTGCGTGCAATAGACGTTGCTGGAGCGATAGAGGCCCATCAGGGCTTCGTTGTGCGCCGGCGCAAGCTCGGTTTCGATCAGGAGCTGGAAGCGGGGTGCTGCGGGCGGCGTGGGGATCGTCAGCTGATCGGGCGTGGCAAAAAAATCGGTGGGCGCAAGTGTCCGGCCGTCGATTGCGATGCGGCTGAGCGTCAGGCCATCGCCGTCCAGCACCAGCGGCACTGACGCTGCGATGCCGTCGCGGCGTTCAACCGTCAGCACGGCGGTGACGCGCGTGGCTTCTGGCGACAGGCGGAAAGTCAGGCCGGTTTCCGGAATGAGATAGTCGGTGGGGCGATAGTCTTCGAGCTTGAAGACCTGGCCGGTGTCCGTGCGCATTCCGTGGGGTTTCCTGTCGATTCCCGCAGCGGCTGGTGGGTCCGCTGGTCCAAGAAATTTGAAGCACGCGCTCTTTACACGAAACCGTCACTCGACAAAACTGGCGCAGCGCCTATTTCAGGCACTCGTTTTCCAATCATCATCGCGAGGTACCCATTGACCGTCGTCACACCGAAATTCGGCATGGGCGCCTCTGTGCTGCGTCGGGAGGACCAAGCCTTCCTCAAGGGTCTCGGTCGCTACACGGACGACATCCAGCCGGCCGGCCTCCTGCACGGCTACGTTCTGCGCTCGCCGGTGGCCAAGGCAAGCTTCACCGTCGGTTCGACCGAGGCGGCCAAGGCGGCACCTGGCGTCCATCTGGTGCTGACTGGCGCGGATCTTGCTCATCTCGGCAAGCTGAAATCCGGCGTCATGCAGAGGCAGCCGGACGGCACCAAGGCACCGACCCGCGACATTCCGGTCCTTTGCCGCGACCGCGTCAACTATGTCGGCGACGCCGTCGCCTTCGTCGTCGCCGACAGCCGCGCGCTGGCGCAGGACGCGGCCGAATTGATCGAGGTCACTTACGAGGGCGAGGATGCCGCGTCCGGCACCGCCATGGCACTTGACGATGGCACGCCGCTGGTCTGGCCGGAACTCGGCTCAAACCGCGCCTTCAGCTACCACATCGGCGACAAGACGAAGACTGCGGCGGCATTCGCCAGGGCGGCGCATGTCACCCGCATCGAATTCATCAACAACCGGCTGGTCTGCAACTACATTGAGCCGCGCTCGGCGATCGGCGAGTGGAACACGCAAGAGAACCGCTTCGTGCTGACCACGGGCTCGCAGGGTGTGCATTCCATGCAGTACATCCTGGCCGACGTGTTCAAGATCAAAAAGAACCAGCTGCGCGTCATCACGCCGGATGTCGGCGGCGGCTTCGGACCGAAAAGCTTCGTCTATCGCGAGCATCCGCTGGTGCTCGAGGCCGCCAGGCGCCTTGGCCGTCCGGTCAAATGGGCCGGCGACCGCACCGAGCATTTCCTCACCGATGCGCAAGGCCGCGACAATGTCGTGACCGCCGAGATGGCGATGGACAAGGACGGCCGCTTCCTCGGCATGAAAGTCGATCTCCTCGCCAATATCGGCGCCTATATCTCGCAATACGGCCCATTGATCCCCTATATCGGCGTCACCATGTCGACCGGCGTCTACGACATCCAGGCGCTGGATGTTTCGGTGACCGGCCTCTATACCAACACCTGCCCGGTCGATGCCTATCGCGGCGCCGGCCGTCCGGAAGCAGCATTCCTGCTGGAAAAGCTCGTCGACGCCTGCGCCCACGATCTGGGCTTGCCAGTCGAAGAGATCCGCCGGCGCAATTTCATTAGGCCCGAGCAGTTTCCCTATCGCACTCAGACAGACCGCCTCTATGATACCGGCGAATTCGCAGGCCATATGGACCGCGCCATCGAAGAGGCGGAGTGGCAGGCGTTTCCGGAGCGGCTGGCGCAGTCGAAGGTGGTCGGAAAGATCCGCGGCATCGGCATGGCGACCTATATCGAGGCCTGTGCCTTTCCGGGCTCTGAGCCGGCCTTTGTCGAGCTGAACGGCGACGGCACCGTGACGCTGAAGATCGGCACCCAAACCAACGGGCAGGGGCACGCGACCGCCTACGCGCAGTTCCTCTCGGAAAAGCTACATCTCGACATCGACAAGATCCATGTCCGCCAGGGCGACACCGACGAGCTGAAGGCCGGCGGCGGCACCGGCGGCTCGCGCTCCATCCCCCTTGGCGGTGTATCAGCTTCTCGCGCGGGCGAGGATCTGGCCAACAAGATCAAGCGCATCGCCGCGGATGAACTGGAAGCATCCGCCGGCGACATCGAATTGTCCAACGGCGTCGCCCGCATCGTCGGCACCGACCGCACGATCGATTTTTCGAACATCGCCAAGGCTGCCAAGACCCCGGACGATCTCAAGGGCTTTGGCGAATTCGTGCAGGACGAATGCACCTATCCGAACGGCACCCACATCTGCGAGGTCGAGATCGATCCCGACACCGGTATGACGGAAATAGTCCGCTATACGATCGTCGACGATTTCGGCGTCACCGTGAACCCGATCCTGCTGGCCGGCCAGGTCCATGGCGGCGTCGTCCAGGGCATCGGCCAGGCGCTGACCGAGAACACGGTCTATGACGAGGACGGGCAGCTATTGACGGCAAGCTTCATGGACTACGCCATGCCGCGCGCCGACGATTTGCCGTTCTTCCATTTCGAGACCCGCAACGTGCCCTCGACCACCAATGCACTTGGCATCAAGGGGGCAGGCGAGGCCGGCACGATCGGAGCGACGCCTGCCGCGCTCAACGCGGTGACGGATGCGCTCTATCGCGCCTACGGCATCAGGCATATCGACATGCCGGCAACGCCGGCTCGCATCTGGGCAGCGATCCAGGAAGCAGCCGCTAAGTGAACCCGACGGATCATCCCGGTGCGCACAACACGCTGACCGGGATCATGCTCAAGATCGTGTCGGTGGCGGTCTTTGTCGGCATGTCGTCCTGCATCAAGGCGGCGGGCACCCTGCCGGCTGGCCAGATCGTCTTCTTCCGGTCCTTCTTCGCCATCTTTCCGATCGTCGTCTTCCTGGCCTTCCAGGGAAAGCTTCGCACCGGCTTCTCGACCAAACGCCCGCTCAACCACGTTGCGCGCGGCGTTGTCGGCGTCTGCGCCATGGGGCTCGGCTTCTTCGCGCTGACGCGGCTGCCGCTGCCGGAAGCGATCACGCTGAACTACGCACAGCCGCTGCTGGTGGTGGTGTTCAGTTCGATCTTCCTCGGCGAAGCAATCCGCGTCTATCGCTGGAGCGCGGTTGCGGTCGGACTGGTCGGCGTGCTGGTCATCTCATGGCCGGAACTGACGCTGCTGGGTTCGGGCGCAGCACTCGGCGATCAAGAGGTGCTCGGCGTCATCGCCGCCCTGGTCGCGGCAGCGATCTCGGCCGTCGCCATGCTGCTGGTGCGCAACCTCGTCCAGAGCGAGCCGACGGCAACCATCGTGCTGTGGTTTTCGGTAACGGCGAGCGTCCTGGCGCTGCTTTCGCTGCCGTTCGGCTGGCAGGCGCTGACACCGGTGCAGGCGGGTCTTCTCATTGCTGCGGGCTTTTGCGGCGGGGTCGCGCAGATTCTGATGACGGCAGCCTATCGCCATGCCGAGGCCTCGGTCGTAGCGCCGTTCGAATACACGTCGATGCTGCTTGGCATAGTCGTCGGCTATCTCGCCTTTTGGCGACGTCCCGACGGTTCATATGCTCATCGGCGGCGTGATCGTCGTTGCCGCCGGCATCTTCATCATCTGGCGCGAGCGCCAGCTTGGCCTCGAACGTGCCCGCACCCGCCAGGCGACCCCGCCGCAATGATGATCAGGACGGCTCGGCCCGCTCTTTCGCCAATCGGACCAGCACCGTCCGCGTTTGTTCGTCGGCGGGGAAAAAGGATTCGATCGCCAGTTCCGACAGCGTCACGTCGAGCGGCGTGCCGAACACAGTGATGGTGCTGATGAACGACAGCACAGTATCGCCATGGGCGAGCCGCAGCGGGTGCACGATCGCGTTCGGCTCGACCGGCACCGGCCGTCCGCCGTTCAGGCCGGACGGATAGGTCCGAAGCTCGCGTTCCAGTTCGACCAGAACCGGGTCGCCAGTGGCGTCGTTCTGGTGTTTCAGCCGGTCGAGAAGATGCGCGCGCCATTCGGCGGGGTTGACGATGCGTGGCGCGACGCCACCCGGGTGCAGGCTGAGCCGCAGCACGTTGACCGGCGGCTTCAGCAGGGAGGGCTCGGCGACATTGGCGAGGAATGGGCCAATGGCAGCATTCGCCGACACCAGGTTCCAGTGTCGGTCGACAGCGAGCGCTGGGAAGGGTTCGTGCCCCTTGAGCACGATCTCGACGGCCGCCATCGCCGGTGCCAGCGAGGCGTCGGTGAGCGAACGCTCGCTGAAGCTAGGAGCAAAGCCCGCGGCCAGCAGGAGCTGGTTGCGCTGCCTCAGCGGGATCGACAGCTGCTCGGCCAGATGCAGCACCATGTCGCGCGAGGGTGCCGCGCGGCCGCTTTCCACGAAGCTCAGATGCCGCTGTGAGATTTCGGCTTCCATGGCGAGATCGAGTTGGCTCATGCGCCGGCGCGTGCGCCATTCGCGAATGAGGTTGCCGGCGGAAGTCTGGGTTGCTGTCATGAGCGCATGACTAGGCCGGTAGCGGATGTATTTCAATTACCGGGCAGGTTATAGCGCCTCCTATCCCAGCTTTGCGGGGCGAGGAAACGCTGGTCGTCAACCGAGCGCCCGCAGCTTTGCCTTCACCTCGAGGAAATCCCGCCACGCCAGCTTCTTGTGCGCCGGGGTTCTCAAGAGATAGGCCGGGTGAAGGGTCGGCATGGCGGGAATGGCAATACCGGAGGCGGTCGTGTGGACGCGCCAATTGCCGCGCAGCCGCAGGATGCCCTCCGTGGTGTTGAGCAAGGTCTTTGCCGAGGGTCCGCCCAGGTTGACCAGCACCTTCGGATTGACCAGTTCGATCTGCCGTTCGATGAACGGCCGGCAGATCTCGGTCTCGTACGGCGTCGGCGTGCGGTTGCCCGGCAGCCGCCAGGGGATGACATTGGCGATGTAGGCCGACGTCCGGTCGAGGCCGATCGCGGCCAGCATCCGGTCGAGCAGCCGGCCCGAGCGGCCGACGAACGGCAATCCCTCGATGTCCTCGTCGCGGCCGGGCGCCTCGCCGACCAGCATCACCGCGGCATTCGGATTGCCGTCGGCGAACACCAGGTTCTTGGCTGTGAATTTGAGATTGCAGCCGTCAAATGCCGCCATGTGCTGGCGAAGCTCGTCAAGAGTTGCCGCCGTCGTTGCCAATTGGCGCGCCAATGCCGCTTGCTGCTCGTCAGGCACCGTCGCCGTACTGGACGGCGCGCGCACCGCCGGCGCCGCAGCTTGCCTTTCGCCCATTCCGGCGCGTGATAGGCTTGTCGAGCGTGGCAGTGCCGCGTTTTCACCAGTTGGCGGCACAACTGTCGCTGGCGCCCGCTCAGGTGGCTTTGACGCAGCTTCGGCAAACCGGTTCACCGGCCCCTCTTCGAGCGCTTCATCGACGCCGGCGCTGGCGTAGAAGGCCAGCAGGTCGGCGATATCAAATCGGTTGTCTCGGGAAACGGCAGTCATGCTTTCACATTCGGCCGCGCGGCAGGAATTTGCAAGGAATGCATGTCGCCCCAACATGCATCAAGGCTCTCAGCTCGACGGTATACGCGGATCCTGCACCAGATAGAACGTCCAGCGCGGTGTGTAGTCGGTGATCAGGTAATCGAATTTCGCTGTCTTCAGCGGGTCGATCTTGCCGCTCTTGAACAGCAGCCGATCATAAGGTTCGAAGTCGCGATCGAAATCGGCAAAGCTGCTCGACCAGATGTTGTCAGGCGTTTTGTTGCGCTGGTCGAATGATAGGCCGTCACCGAACACGCTCGGCCGATGGAGCACCTCCTGGAGCTCGAACTGGAACTCGACCCAGGCCTGCCCGCTGTTGTTGAGCACGTCGATGCGCATATACATCAGGCCGTTGGCAAATTGGCCCGCGGTGCCGAAGGGCTGGATCGGCTTTGTCGTGCGGATGGTCAGTGTCACCGGTGTTGCCGAATTCAGTTCTTCGGTGATGACAAGCGGGTCCTCCTTTGTCCCGATGCCCGAGGCGCTGGTGATGCGGAAGCCGCCCAGCTCGTCGGAAAAGGAGTAGGCGCCGGCCGCCCAGACCCTTTGCGGCTCGGCATGGGCGCCAACGGGCGCCAGCGGCAAAAGGGCCAAAACGAGCGCCCGACAAATCTGTCCGGGCGAGGAAAAAAAGCGCGTCGATGAAAAGCCGGATGGCTCAGGAGTGCGCATGACGCGAAGTATGGCCGATAAGCAAGCCGTCGAACAATTAAAAACGTGAGGGCGACGGCTCCTTTGGAATGGCTCGCGGGAATGGGCCCGGCCCGGATCGATGTTCCGGTGAACTCCAAATCGCGATTTTGTCGTACGATGCGCGACTTTTTGACGAAATCGGCATTGTCACGTCAGCGCCGGTTTCGCGTCGCGAATTGATGCGCTATGCAGCGGATAAGCCAGCAAGATACGCAAATGCGGCAGCCAGTGAGGAGTTGATGAGCGAGATCGAACGCGAAAGCATGGAATTCGACGTGGTCATCGTCGGCGCTGGTCCGGCCGGCCTCGCCGCGGCGATCCGTCTCAAGCAGGTCAATCCCGAGCTTTCCGTCGTCGTCCTGGAAAAGGGCGGCGAAGTCGGCGCTCATATCCTGTCCGGCGCCGTCGTCGATCCGATCGGCATCGACCGGCTGCTGCCGGGCTGGCGTGACGAAGAGGGACATCCGTTCAAGACGCCGGTCACGGCAGACGATTTCCTGGTCCTCGGCCCCGCCGGTTCGTTCCGTCTGCCCAACATCCTGATGCCGCCGCTGATGAACAATCACGGCAATTACATCGTTTCGCTCGGCAATGTCTGCCGCTGGCTGGCGACCAAGGCCGAGGCGCTGGGCGTCGAGATCTATCCGGGCTTTGCCGCAGTGAGCCTCATTTACAGTGACGAGGGCGCGGTCACCGGCGTTGTCACCGGCGATATGGGCGTCGAGAAGGACGGCACGCATGGCCCGGGCTTCGCGCCGGGCATGGCGCTGATGGGCAGATATGTGCTGATCGGCGAGGGCGCGCGCGGCTCGCTGGCCAAGCAGCTGATCGCCAAATATCATCTTTCCGACGGTCGCGAGCCTGGCAAATACGGCATCGGCCTCAAGGAGCTCTGGCAGGTCAAGCCGGAGAACCACCGGCCAGGCCTGGTCCAGCACTCCTTCGGCTGGCCGCTCGACATGAAGACCGGCGGCGGCTCTTTCCTCTACCATCTGGAAGACAACCAGGTGGCGGTCGGCTTCGTCGTCCACCTCAACTACAAGAACCCCTATCTGTCGCCGTTCGACGAGTTCCAGCGCTTCAAGACCCATCCGGCGATCAGGGGCACATTCGCGGGCGGCAAGCGGCTGGGCTATGGCGCCCGCGCCATCACCGAGGGCGGCTGGCAGTCGGTGCCGAAACTGTCCTTCCCCGGGGGCGCGCTGATTGGGTGTGCCGCCGGCTTCGTCAACGTGCCGCGCATCAAGGGCTCGCACAATGCCGTGCTCTCCGGAATGCTGGCGGCCGAGCATGTCGCCGAGGCGATCGGCGCCGGCCGCGCCAATGACGAACTGGCCTCTTACGAGGCGGCATGGCGGGCGACCGACATCGGCAAGGATTTGAAAAAGGTGCGCAACGTCAAGCCATTGTGGTCGCGCTTCGGCACTGTCGTCGGCGTCGGCATTGGCGGCCTCGACATGTGGCTGAACACGCTGTTCGGCTTCTCGCCTTTCGGCACGCTGAAGCACGGCAAGGCCGACTACGCAACGCTGGAACCGGCCGCCAAGCATAAGAAGATCGCCTATCCGAAGCCAGACGGCGTGCTCACCTTCGACCGCCTGTCCTCGGTGTTTCTCTCAAATACCAACCACGAGGAAAACGAGCCTGTCCACCTGCTGGTCGCTGATATGGATATGCAGCAGCGTTCCGAACACGATGTCTACGCCGGGCCCTCGACACGCTACTGCCCGGCCGGCGTCTACGAATGGGTCGACAAGGATGGCAACGCCGCCGCCGATCCTGAGGCGAAGGACGTGCGCTTTGTCATCAACGCGCAGAACTGCGTCCACTGCAAGACTTGCGACATCAAGGACCCGAACCGAAACATAACCTGGGTGCCGCCACAAGGTGGTGAAGGACCAGTCTACCAGAATATGTAGTCTGCCAGAACCGCCGTGCCGGCCGTCTCGACCGTCGACCAAACGAAACCGCTGATGGCCCGCTATGTTTGCAGCGTCTAAAAAAAGTTGAAGCGGCGCTGCGCTTGTGGTTCCCTTCTCTCCTGACCCGGAGAGATGACCATGCGCCTGGCGGTTCTGACGTGCCTTGCGGCGATTGGTGGCTTGTGCGGCTTCGCACCGTCGGCATCGGCTGACACGAAGGTGCTGGTCAAGACTCGGACCTACGACATATCAGGAACCACGGGCGCCGCCCTGATCGAGGCTATGGACCGCAAGGGTCCGAAGAGGCACGGCTTCATGACGCACGCCATCGCGCTGACCGCCTATACCGTAAGTTGGGACCTTGACGTCAGCAGGGAGGGTGGTGTCTGCCGTCTGGGGCGGGCCAATGGTACACTCGATCTCACCTACACCTTACCCCGCATGGTCTCAGCCGCGACGCCGGCGCTTCAGAAGCGCTGGAAGCGATTTTTCGCGGGCGTTCGTGCCCACGAGCATAACCACGGCCGCATCGCCAGGACAATGATGCGGGCCACCGAGAAATCGATCACGGGACTGGAGTTCGCCGACAACTGGGTTTGCAGCAAGACGCATCGCGAGGCGAGGCGCCGGATCAAGGCTGTCTATGCCGAATACGAGGCGAAACAGAACGCTTTCGATGCGCGCGAGCATCGCGACGGCGGCCATGTCGAACACCTCATCGGTGCCCTGTTGCGGAAGGGCTAAATGCATGTCGCGCAAAAGTGTGCAGCGGTTTTGCGATAACGACATGAATAAAAACAACAACCTAAAGCGCGTCGCATGAGGCCGGTCAAACGGGACGCGCTTAGGCGCTCAGCTTCGAGTCTTGCCGTTCTGTGTCACGGATGCGGTCGCGGTTTCATCTTCGTCGACCGGGTTTTTCTGTTCCGGCCTGAGCGAGAATTCCACCATCAGCGGAAGATGGTCGGAGCCTGTGCCTTCCAGCCTCGACACCGAATGGACGAGAACCGCGCCCTTGTTGAAAACCTGGTCGATCGGCAATCCGGCGAAGCGCAGGAAATCCGGCAGCTTGATGTGGAGCCAGGTCGGCCCCGGCGAAGGCGCCACGGTCAGCCTGCCAAGATTTGCGACGCGCCGGACGGCGGCGCTCCACGGCACTGCATTGCAGTCGCCTGCCATGATCGTTGTCTCGCCGAGCGATGCGAACTCTTCCGACAATCCGCCGATCTGCCGTGACTGGTTGTACGGCCATGGCCAGGTGAGGTGCAGGGCGGCGACGTCGACGTCGGTTCCGCCGAAATCAACCGTCGCGATGGCCATCGCGCCGCGCCTGTCGCAGCGCGGTTGTGTGCCGGCGGCAAACGGCCGTCTGGACAGCAGCGCAACACCGAACACGCCATTGGGATAGGGGCAGAGGATCCGGTAGGGATAGGCGCTGGTAATATAGCCAAGCTCGGTCGTCCACATCTCCGACACTTCATCGAGAGTGATCACGTCCGGATTGGTCCGGCCGATCAGCGACAGTACTTTCTTCGGCGTCGGATTGTTGAACCGCAGGTTCATCTGCAACAGGCGATAGACCGGCTGGTCACCGGGGTTAACTTCGTAGGCTGCCTGGACCGGCCACAGGCGGGGCACGGGCAGCGCGTTCGACGTGGTGGCAAAGGCAGCCACGGCAAAGAGCAGCGCTGTGGCCGCCTGCAGGCGAAATGAGGTTGCGAGCAGCGGCAGCGCGCAAAGCGCCATCAGCACGGCAAGATGAACGCGGAAATGGGCGAAGGAATCGAACGCCGGATGCAGCGTTCCGAAAAACCCGGCCACTAGCGCGACCGAGCAGCCGAGCATTGCGACGAATGCCACCGACGCCATCATGTTTCGAACGCGTGCCATCTCGTTTGCTTATCGGCAGAAATGCAGCCAATCAAGATGACGAAATGCCCTGCCGCGATGTTATCATGCTCCTGCCGATGAAACCGATCGGTCCTACTGGAACGCCGTCTCCGAAAAGCTTCTGAGCTTGCGCGAATGCAATCGTTCCATCGGCATCGCGGCCAGCTTTTCCATCGCCCTGATGCCGATGGTCAAATGCTGTGCCACCTGCCGCTTGTAAAACTCGGTCGCCATGCCGGGCAGCTTCAATTCGCCATGCAGGGGCTTGTCGGAGACGCAAAGCAGCGTGCCGTAGGGCACGCGGAAACGGAAACCATTGGCTGCGATCGTCGCCGATTCCATGTCGAGTGCGATCGCTCGTGACTGTGACAGCCGCTGCACCGGCCCACGCTGGTCGCGCAGCTCCCAGTTGCGGTTGTCGATGGTGGCAACGGTGCCGGTGCGCATGATGCGCTTGAGGTCATAGCCGGAAAGGCCGGTGACTTCGGCGACAGCCTCCTGCAGCGCCACCTGGATTTCAGCCAGCGGCGGGATCGGTACCCAGACCGGGAGGTCGTCGTCCAGAACATGGTCTTCCCTGACATAGGCATGCGCCAGCACATAGTCGCCCAGCGCCTGGGTGTTGCGCAGCCCGGCGCAATGGCCGAGCATCACCCAGGCATGCGGCCTGAGCACCGCAATGTGGTCTGTAATCGTCTTGGCGTTGGAGGGGCCGACGCCGATATTGACCATCGTGATGCCGCCATGGTTCGGCTTCTTCAGATGATAGGCCGGCATCTGCGGCAGGCGCGGCGGCGCCACGCCAGCGCCAGGCGCGCTTTGTCCAGCCTTGGTGACTACGTTTCCCGGCTCGACGAATTCGACATATCCGCCGCCGCCCTTCGCCATCAGCTCGTGCGCACGAGCGACGAACTCGTCTATATAGAACTGGTAGTTGGTGAACAGCACGAAATTCTGGAAATGCTGGGGACTGGTCGCCGTGTAGTGCGACATCCGGTGCAGCGAGTAGTCGATGCGTTGCGCCGTGAACGCCGCCAGTGGCCTGGCTTCGCCTAACGCCACTTCGAACGTGCCGTTGGCGATCTGGTCGTCGGTGCCGTCGAGATCCGGCACGTCGAACAGGTCACGGATCGGCCGCCTGATGCGTTCGGCCGCCGCGCCGTCGACATGGGAGCCTTCCAGGAACGCGAAATGCAGCGGGATGGGCGTCGTCGATTCCGAAACCGTGACCGGAACGCCGTGATTGCGCATGATCAGGCGAAGCTGTTCGATGAGATAGCGTTCGAAAAGAGCTGGCTGCGTGATGGTAGTCGAGAAATGCCCAGGCGTCGGCATGTGGCCGTATGCCTGCCGCGAGTCGATCTGGGTGAACGAAGTCGTGGTGACGCCGACCTCGGGATAGAAGGCCCGGTAGCGCTTGTTGTTGTCGCCGCCTGCAGCGAGCGCCGCAAACGAATCGCGCAGGAATTTGGTGTTGCGGTCGTAAAGGACCTGCAAGGCCGCCACGGCCTTTCCGGCATCATTGAAGCTCTGCCGACCAAACGGCTCCGGCATCACGACTGAGTCTATAGCTTGGGGATAGATTCGCTTTTCCATGACCCAATATAGAGGCTTGGCCATGCGGTTGGGAGGGGGCCAAAGGGTCGTTTTTTATTTTGAATGGATTCGATGGACGCCGATTGGCCTAGCCGCGCCGCAAGCTGACCAACAGCACAAAGCCGAAGCCGTTCTTCTTCAACGCGGGCGCCTCGATCGTCGAGCCGGCATCGGCGCGCATCGTCGGCACGGCAAGTACCGGGGCCGCCAGAACCGTCAGGATGAGCGCCGCCCGCGGCAGCAGCCGAAGGGTCTTGAGGGCGTTGGCGGCGGTGCGGGTCATGGCTTTGCTTACTCTCTCTCGGGTCTTTGTCGGTTCAGCGGCGAAATTGGTTCATGCAACCGAACCGGCAGGCGTTGGAACTGGCTTCATCCCAGGCACGGGCCGGGCGGCCGGCCTCGGCAACCAGGATGGCGAACAACATGCCGAACAGGCTCATCAGCAGGCAGACGATGGTGAAGCGGCGGGCGAACATTGCGTGGTGTCTCCTTCAACACGCATGAGAATGCCCTAATGCAACTGAACCGGTTCTGATGCCGGCGTTCATCTGCGGTTCAAATTTATAGACGGAGTGTTGAGTGCCCGCCGCCACCGCGCCGTCGCCGGCCACGAGCGTCGCCGCAGTCTTGCTGCTGCCCCCGATCTTGCTGCTGATAAGGACGAAGGACGCCCAAAAATTGCTGTTAAATGCAGAAGGCTAAGTGCAGAAGGCGCGGCCCGCACGATCGATCCGGTGTCTCAAACAGACGGCGCAAACAAAAACGGGGCCTTCGCGGCCCGTTTTCAATTTGTGGCAGTCGAAACGATCAGAGCTTGTGCCAGGTCTGGCTCCTGCAAATCAGCCCGCCGAGCACGCAGCCGCTCATCTTGAGCGAAGCGCCTGAGACCGAGGCCTTGCCGGAATAGGTCTTGTCGGTCTCCGGGTCGGTTATGGTGCCGGTATATTTGTTGGCGCCGGACACCTTGAACGAACCGATGCGCTTGCCGGAAAATTTGCCTGATTTGAGCGTGATGGAGAATGCCCCGCCGCCGCCCGCGATGACGGCGGTCGAACCGGCTTGCGTTTTCCAGTTGCCTTCGATCGGGTCGGCCCAAGCCGTGCCGGCCATGATCAATGTGGCCGCCAAGGCCATGCTGACTTTGCGAAACATGTTTGTCCTCCCTGTGGAACCCGGCCGGATGTTCCGCCCGCCGGTCTGCCTTTTACGCAAACGTAAGCTAATTCACGTCCCGGCAAAACAAAAGCGGTGCCGCTGCGGAAGACTTCAGGATTTTCTGGTCGCTCGAAGCGGTCTCATCGGTGCGAAATGAAACGTTCGCAACTCCGTCTTTGTCTCAGGTGGTTAGCGGAGTCTTGATTTGCGCCTCGCAAATTTTCATCAAATTCAGCCCAAAGCGGCGAAATTGCTGGCTTTGCATCGTTAATGAATTTCCGCGTTTACCTCTTGTTTTAGCTTTGTTTTCCTCAAATTAAGCACGCCACTTAACGACGGATTCAAGCCTCCGGTTCATTCTCGAAAGCATCGAAAGAGCGGCCACCCCCAAGGGTTATCAACAGATACCAAGGGACAGAAACGAGGCAGCTCTCGGGAGCCTGACAGGGGCTAGAACAGGGGATTGAAATGGCACGTTTTGAAATGCCTGAAGCCGGCTTCGGCGCCATGGGGGCAACTGCCCAGGCCGACATTCTTTTCGAACTGGGCATGATGTATGCGACCGGTCGCGATTGCGAGACCGATGTCGTCGCCGCCCACAAATGGTTCAACATCGCGGCGATCAAGGGCTCGGTCCGCGCTGCGGAACTGCGCTCGGAATTGTCGGCCGCCATGTCGAAGCTCGAGATCGCCAGGGCGCTGCGCGAAGCCCGCGAATGGATGACGATGCACTAAGTTGGGCCTAAGCTCATCAGGCCTGAATTCATCAGGCATTGAGATCACCGACAGGGACGCTTCAGGTCAAGGCCGCGCAAGATGGCCGGACCGGCAAGAACAAGGCCGCGCAAGACGGTCGAACCAACAATGACAAGAACGCGGCGGGCCGGATACAGCCAGGCTGCGCGACGGACAGGGAAGGCGAGCGGTTTTCGGGCGCGGGAGCGTCCGGGCATGGTTCGATCGACAAAGCCGCGACCGGCCGGAACAAGGCAGGCGCGGCTTTTGCGTCTTCGGACCATGAGGTCCAAAAAGTGGAAACCGGTTTTGAAAAAGATCATGGTCAAACAGAAAGGCTGCAGGCCCAATCGAGTGCCGCCGATGCGCCTAGACAGGCTTGGCGAAGGATGAGATTCTCCCGGCCACTCTGGAAGAGGCGGCCGGAGCGGCCGCGCGAGAGTGGAGGAGTTGTATCACCATGAAAAAGTTGGGTATTTTGAGCGCGGCCATAGTCGGCCTGATGATGAGCGCGCCGGTTGCGTTCGCCGAAGACATCACCTTTTCGGTAGTCGGACCAATGACCGGACAGCTTGCCACCATCGGCGACCAGTTCAAGCAGGGCGCGCAAGCCGCGGCCGACGCGATCAACGCGGCTGGAGGTGTCGAAGGCCGCCAGATCAAGCTCGACGTCCAGGATGACCAGTGCGATCCGAAACAGGCGGTTTCGGTCGCCAACCGCATCGTTGCCAACGGCGTCAAGTTCGTCGATGGCCATGCCTGCTCGGGCTCGAGCATTCCGGCCTCGGCCGTCTACGCCGAAGCCGGTGCGCTGATGATGAGTCCCGCTTCGTCGAACCCAGAGCTGACCGACGCGGCGGCGAAGGCCGGCTGGCCGACGATCATGCGCCTCTATACGCGCGACGATGCGCAAGGCGCTTTCATCGGTCCATGGATCGCCAAGAAATATGCCGGCAAGAACGTCGTTATCATGCACGACAAGAGCGCCTATGGGCAGGGCGTCGCCGACGCCGTCAAGGCAACGATGAACCAGAACGGTCTCAAAGAGATCCTTTACGAGGGCATCAACGCCGGTGAAAAAGACTACGCGGCGCTTGTCACCAAGCTCAAGGACCTGAAGGCGGATGTGGTCTATTTCGGCGGCTACCACCCCGAAGCCGGTCTCATCCTGCGCCAGTCGGCGGAACAGAACCTCAAGTATCAGCTGATCATGCCGGACTCGATCGCCACGCCGGAATTCTGGCAGGTCGCTGGCCCGGCCGGCGAAGGCACCATGTTTGTCTTCCCGTCGGATCCGCAGGCGAAGCCCGAAGCCAAGGAAGCCATCGAAAAGATCAAGGCGGGCGGCTTCGTGCCCGAGGGCTTCACGCTGTTCTCCTATGCCGTGATCCAGGCCTTTGCCGAGGGCATCAAGCGCGCCGGCAGCGACGACCCGGCCAAGGTTGCCGAAGCGTTGAAGAACGGTGAGCCGATCAGTACCGTCGTCGGCCCTGTCACTTTCGATGAAAAGGGCGACCTCAAGAACGTCAGCTACGACATCAACCAGTGGCACGACGGCAAATACGCGCCGATCCAGCCGTAATGGCTAATGCATGTCGCGCAAAAGTGCGCAGCGGTTTTGCGATAACGACATGCATAAAAACAGCAACTAAAGCGCGGCGCATGAGACGCGCTTTAGCGCCTAGCGACAATCGGAGATGGCCGGGGCAGACCCGGCCATTTTCATTTTGGGCGCGCGTTTGTGGCGCGTGTCTTCGACGTCGCCTGGTGGATGAACGGCGGTCAGCCGTGGGCTTCCTCGGCAAAACGCACCAGCACGGTCCCGTCGGTGACTTGTGCGCCTTCCGCTGCGATCTCGGCGATCGTCCCGTCATGAGTGGCGGAAATCGTGTGCTCCATCTTCATCGCTTCCAGGATCAACAGCGGCTGACCCTTGATGACGGCCTCGCCTCTTGCCGCGCGCACCAGCTTGACCAGGCCCGGCATCGGCGCGCGCAGGCTGTCAGAGCCGGCGGCGATTTCGTCGGCCCTCGCCAACGGGTCCGGCACCGCGAAGCTGTAGCCGACGGCGCCCGAAAAGACAGTGACATGGCCCGGCCAGCTGGCAAGCCGAGGGGCGGCGCGAAGATCAAGCGGACTGGCGCTGTCATAAGGTGCGTCCAGTGCCACTTGGAAGCGCTTGTCCGGCCGCACCGACACAAGCGCGAGAATATCATCCTCGCCGTAGCGCAGCCGCGTGCGCCGCGGAACAGTGTGGAAATGCGCATAACCGGCAAGCGACGACCACGGATCGCCGCTCGGCGCCTGAGCGCCGGCGCCGGACGCCGCAAACGCGGCTGCGGCGACGATCTCGCTGCTCGGCGGCGGCACTGCGGTCAGCGCTTGCTGATGCCTGCCTATCAAGCCGGTGTCGACGTCACCTGCCGAAAAATCCGCGTCAGCGGCAAGCGCAGCGAGAAAGGCGGTGTTCACGGTCGAGCCGGCGATCTCGGTCTGCGAAAGGGCTATGCCCAGCGCTTCCAGCGCCGCCTGCCTGCTCTTGCCGTGCACGATCAGCTTGGCGATCATTGGATCGTAGAAGGGCGAGATGGCATCGCCGGCCCGCACGCCGGTCTCGATCCGCATGCTGGCGCCCTCGGGCGGGGTATCCGGAAATTTCAGGTGATGCAGCGTGCCCGTCGCCGGCAAAAAACCCTTTGCCGCGTCCTCGGCATAGATGCGCGCCTCGAAGGCATGGCCGGACAGCGTGATCTCGCTCTGTGTTTTCGGCAGCTTTTCGCCGGACGCCACCCGCAACTGCCACTCGACCAGATCGGTGCCGGTGACCATTTCGGTGACGGGGTGCTCGACCTGCAGGCGGGTGTTCATTTCCATGAACCAGAAGCGGTCGGCCTTCAGCCCTTGCGAGGCATCGACGATGAACTCGATCGTGCCAGCGCCGGAATAGTTGATTGCCTTGGCGGCCTTCACCGACGCCTCCGTCATCGCCTTGCGCAATGCCGGCGTCATGCCGGGGGCAGGGGCTTCCTCGATCACCTTCTGATGGCGGCGCTGCGCCGAGCAGTCGCGCTCGTAGAGATGCACGACATTGCCGAAGATATCGCCGAACACCTGAACCTCGATGTGGCGCGGCTTGTCGATATATTTCTCGACCAGCACGCGGTCATCGCCGAAAGCGGCCTTGGCCTCGCGCCGCGCACCCGACAGCGCCTCGGAAAAGTCGTCGGGATGTTCGACGCGCCGCATGCCCTTGCCACCGCCACCGGCACGCGCCTTGATCAGCACGGGATAGCCGATCTCTCGTGCCTTGGAGGCGAGCAGCACAATCTCCTGCGCCTCGCCGTGATAGCCCGGCACAACAGGCACGCCGGCCTTCTCCATCAGCCGCTTGGCCGCGTCCTTCAGCCCCATGGCGCGGATCGAGGCCGCTGACGGGCCGATGAAGACGAGCCCCGCCGCTGTCACCTGATCGACGAACTCAGGGTTTTCCGACAGAAAACCGTAGCCAGGATGGACGGCCTCGGCGCCGGTAGCCAAAGCCGCCGCGACAATTTTGTCGCCGCGCAGATAGCTTTCGCCGACAGGCGAGGCGCCGATATGCATCGCCTCGTCGGCCATCCCGGCATGCAAGGCCCCGGCGTCGGCGTCGGAATAGACGGCAACGCTGCGCACGCCCAGCTTGCGTGCCGTGCGGATCACCCGGCAAGCGATCTCGCCGCGGTTGGCGATCAGAATTTTGGCGAACATAGGACCTCCAAAGCCAGAGCTTGCCGCCAACGGCGCGAATGCTCTTCACGCGAGCTGTGGCAACACCCTGCTTTGCAGTCCGGCCATTGTCAAAGGATCGGTAAACCGGGCTTGCTTACTTGGAGGCAGCGATCTCGCAAGCTCCTCCGGTCGTGACCTTGTAGTAGCTGCGGGTAGCGTGACAGGATTTCATCGCCGCCTCCTCGGCAGCCTTCTGTGACGGCGCATTCAAGTGCGTGCCGCAGATGATGTACAGCGAAGTCACCCGCATATAGGGGTGGTCGCATAGGCTGAATGGCCGCTGGCCGCCACATAGGCCTTGTAAGCTTTGGTACAATCGGACTTCGGGTTTCCCGACAGAGCCGGCCAGAACCGGGTGTCGCCCTTGCTTCCCGCCAGCGATTCCGCCGCCCCGACATTCGGTGCAGCGACCATAAGCAGTCCTGCAAGCATCGATCGATATGGTTACTCGTTTGATGGATAAAGATTTCATTGCCCAGCCCATTTGAAGAACCCCAACTGACAGAAATTTGCCTACTTGGAGGCGGCGATTCCGCAGCCCCCGCTTGCGGTCTTGACCTTGTACTTTTTGACGCCGGCCTGGCAGGACCGCAGTGCCAGATCTTCCGCAGCCTTCTGAGACGGCGCGTTCAGCCGCGCACTGCAAATGACGTACAAATCGGTCACGCGTGAATAGAAGGTCGTGGCATACGCGGAATGCCCACTGGCTGCCACGTAGGCTTTGTAGGCCTCCGGGCAGTCTCCGGTCGAACCTGGGGGAAAATGGACGGCGAAACGGCTGTTGCCTTTGCTTCCCGCCAGCGATTCCGCCGCTCCGATGCCGGGTGCCGTGAGTATAAGACACCCTGCAAGTATCGATATAAATGTACTCTGAACCAATCTCGGTCTCATTTTTCCCCCTTGGAATGAACCAACAGGCATTACTACTTGGAGGCAGCGATGCTGCAGACTCCCGCTGTCGTGACCTTGTATTGCTTCCGGGCGGATTGGCAGTCCTTCAGCGCCAATGCCTCTGCAGCCTTTTGCGACGATCCATTCGCACGCGCGCAAATCATGAACTCGGTCGCCCAATTGAATGGGGTCGACGCATAGGCGGAATGACTGCCAGTCGCCACATAGGCCTTGTATGCCTTCTGACAGCCTCCCGTTGAACCGGGCGCGAAATACACGGGGTAGCGGCTGTCGCCCTTGCTTCCCGCCAGCGATTCTGCCGCTCCAAGGTCAGGCGCCGCTAATATAAGCAGTCCTGCAAGTACCGGCACAGTTGTTTTCTGAAAAAGCTGCAGTCTCATCTTCGCCCAATCCCCAGTGGTATTTGCAATGAGCAATAGCCGCGATTCTTTCGTCTGGCCAGATCGGTGAATAAAAATAAATCTGAAAACTATGGGTGGATTTTCTTAGTGTCCATCCAAAAAGGAGTGAGTGATTTCAGCAGGTTGTGATTCTGTCGGATTGCTGAGATTCGACGGAGATCACGATGCCTTGGACCGAAACCACTCGC
>NZ_JAMYLP010000090.1:0-23097 GCF_040318085.1 Mesorhizobium sp. M1322 | reverse complement strand
GCAACCCGCTTCGAGAAAACCGCCCGCAATTACCGCGCCGTTGTCACTCTCGCGGCTATTGTCCTATGGTTGCGGTAACTGTCCACACGGCCTAGTCTAGTCTAGATGTGGGGTGCGCAACGGAAGCTGCCATTTTGTCGGAAAATCCACTAGGCTCGCTTGGTTTGCGAGACGGCGAGAGATGCCCGACCTGAAACAGATGCCCGATATGAAGCAAATGAGATTGCTCGGCATCCTGGCCGCGACGGCGATCGGTCTGTATGTCTGCTATCTCTTGGCGTTGCCTTTTTTGCCCGCGTTGACCTGGGCGGTGGTGTTGGCAATCGTCCTGTATCCGGCTCATCGACGGGTCGAGGAAAGGCTCGGGAATCAGAACCTGGCCGCACTGATGTCGGTCAGCATCGCGGCGGTTGCAGTCGGCCTGCCGCTCATCTTCGTGGCACAGCAGCTTGTTCGCGAGGCGGTAAACGGCGCCACCTATATGGAAGAGGTCATCCGGGGTTGGAACACAGATGCCTTCTTGTCGGGCTATCCCAGGCTTTCGGCGGTTGGCCAGTGGATCGAGAACCAGATCGATCCGGCCGGCACGGTCGCCGCATTTGTACAATGGCTGACGGGACAAAGCACATCGCTGTTGCGCGGCTCGATCAACCAGGCCGTGATGTTCGTGCTGACATTCTATCTGCTGTTCTATTTCCTGCGGGACCGTGAACCCGCCCTGCGCGGAATCGAGCGTCTCTCGCCCCTACGTGCATCGGAGACGGCATATTTGCTGTCCCGCCTTGCCGAGACGGTACATGCGATCGTGATAGGCACCGTGCTCGTCGCCGCCGTGCAGGGAACGCTGGGCGGTCTGATGTTCTGGTGGCTCGGCCTGCCCACTCCAGTTTTCTGGGGCTTGGTAATGGGACTTCTTGCCATCGTGCCAGTGCTCGGCGCTTTTGTTATCTGGGTGCCGGCAGCGATCTATCTCGCGCTGGAAGGGGCTTGGGCGAGCGCAGCGATCCTGACGGTCTGGGGCGGCGGCGCCGTCGCCGGCATCGACAATCTGCTCTATCCGATGCTTGTCGGGAGCCGGCTGCGGCTCCACACAGTGGTGGCCTTTATCGGCGCGATCGGGGGCATCGTCCTCTTCGGAGCATCCGGACTCGTCCTTGGCCCTGCGGTGATAGCGGTCACCATCAGCCTCATTGACATCGTCAAGAAACGATTGAACGACCAACCCGAGGCGGAACCGGCGTCAAAGCGCGACACGAAGCCATCACGTCAGAGCCGCGCGCCCGGTCGTGAGTAAGCACCGCCACGCGCGACCAGTTCAATTCTAGACCTAAAGAGTTGGAAGGCCGTATCGCTCACGAAGGGTGGGCTTACCGAACGCTCCAGCAAAGGCATCACGTCATCGATGAAGCTTTGCGGGTCGACCCAATAGTCGAGGCTGGTCGAGGCAAGCGGGTCGCTTTCGGGGATGCGCCAACCCGCCTCGTGACTGCCGAGGCCAAAGATCACGGCATTGAGATGCATGCGCCGCGGCGGGCTCATTTTTCGCCGGCCAGATAGGCGTTGGTGTAATAGGCCGCGAAATCGGGTCGCTCACTGACCGGATCCCCATCGCCGTCGCGCAGGGCGCCGGCCTTGAACAAGTAGTCGCCGATAGCCACCATCTTTGCGGGATCGATCGTGCCGATCGCGCCGGCCGGGCTTTGCAGGTAGTGGCCGTCGACCAGCGCCTTCAGTGATGCTTCGATCAACGGGCGGTCGGTCAGCATGTCGCTGTTTGCTGCGATCAGGATATCAGCCGCTTCTTGCGGATGTTCGACGGCGAACGCGTAGCCGCGCCTGGTCGCGGCGATGAACGCCGTCGCCGTGTCCTTGTTCTTCTCGAGGTAGGCAAGGCTCGAGCCAATGAGATTGGTGTGTTGGTCGGGCACGCCGAAATCCGCGTAACGGAAGGCGCGCTGAGCCTTGTCGTCAAGTTCCGCTTTGATCCCCTCCCAAGTGTAGACTTCGAGCGTAAAATCGACTGCGCCATTGGCCAAGGCCTCATAGGCGGAGGTGCCCAGCGTCACTGTTTCGAATTTGCCCTCGCCGCCATCATGGCGGATGATGGTGCCGATCAGCGCATTCTCCCAGGCGCTGCCGAAACCGCCATAGGTCAGGCCGTCCAGGTCCCTGGGGGACTGTATATCGGCGCGGTCGGCGTTGAACACCAGCCTGCCGGTTTCTGTCTGCACGATGGCGTAGGTGGCGACGAGGTCGGCGCCGGCCGTGCGTTGGGTAAACAATCCTATGGATCCCAGTATACCGAAATCGGCCACGCGGTTGGCGATCAGCGTACCGGCCGCAGTGTCGCTGTAGGGCAGGATCTGCACGTCGAGCCCCGCCTCGGCGTAGAAGCCTTTCGCCTGGGCGACATAGAGCCCGACATGATTTGTGTTCGGCGTCCAATCGAGTGCGACGGTGACAGTCTGCTCGGCTGAGACGGACGTGACGGGTCCGAGCCCGGTGATCAATGCGGCAGCGATGAAGAGGCGTCTGGAAAGCATGTCATGTCCTTTGGGCGAGCTGTGGATCGAGAAGGGTATCGAGGATGTCGGCTTCGATGGCGCTGGCTTTCGGCGAGGCAAGATCCTTGCGCGGGCGCGGAAGAGGTATGGCGATTTCGCGCAGCACGCGGGCAGGGCGGGCGCTCAGCACATAGATGCGGTCGGACAGCAAGACCGCCTCGCGGACATCGTGGGTGACCAGCAGGACGGTCCAGCGGTGTCGGTCCCACATCGTCTGAAGCCAGCGCTGCATGCCGGTGCGCGTGAGGGCGTCGAGTGCGCCGAACGGTTCGTCGAGCAACAGCATGGCGCGATCCTGCACGACGGTACGCAACAGCGCGGCGCGCTGGCGCATTCCGCCCGAGAGCTGCGCCGGATATTTTTGCTCGAAGCCCGCAAGGCCGAATTCGCCGAAGAGTGGCGCCACCTTGCCGCGCGCCGCCTTGCGGGACATGCCCTGCACTTCCAGGCCGAGCGCGGTGTTGTCGATAACTGTGCGCCAAGGCATCAGGGCATCGTGCTGCGGCATGAAGGCAAAAGGTCGGCGCGCGTCGGCCAGTGGCCGCCCATCGAAGTCGACATCGCCGGCGTGGCCTTCGAGACTGCCCGTCAGCAACCTGAAGATAGTGGACTTGCCGGCTCCAGAGGGGCCGAGGATTGAAACGAATTCGCCCGGCTCGACATGCAGGGTGATGCCGGCAAGCACGTCGATGTCGCCAAAACGCTTGCTGACTTGGCGCAGCTCCAGCCGCCTGCTCATGATTTTCGTGCGCCATCGAGCCGCTCCCATGGCGCGGCGGCGCGCTGGATCAGCACCGTAGCGGCAAACAGGACCAGGGTGAGCAAGGCGCTGACCAGCACGGCCGCCAGCACGAGATCGGGCTGGAAATTGTTCTTGGCGTTGAGCATGTAGATGCCGAGCCCTTTGGCAGCACCGGCATATTCGGCGAAGATGGCGCCCACCACGGCATAGGTGATCGAGATGCGCAGTCCGGCGAAGAAATAGGGCAGCGAGGAGGGCAGGCGGGCCAGCAGGAAAATGCGCATGCGGGAAGCGCCCATCGAACTCAGAAGCGCCGAAATGTCTCGATCCGTCGATTCGTAACCCTGCACCAGCGCGACCAGCATGGGAAAGAAAGTCACGAGGGCGACCAGCATGATCTTCGGCGTAAGCCCGAAGCCGAACCAGAGAACGACCAGCGGGGCGATCGCCACCAGCGGCAGCGTCTGGCTGATGATGAACACCGGGAACAGGGCGCGGCGCAGCGGCTTGAAGAAGTCGATCAGCACCGAAAGGATGAAGGCAACGGCCAGCGAGCAGGCGAAACCCGCCAATGTAGCGCTGATCGTCGGCACGGTGTTGTCGAACAGCGCCTGGCGCTGCTGGATGGCCTGGGCGAGGACGCGTGACGGCGCGGGCAGCGTGGTGGGCGAGATGCCCGAGATGCGCGCATAGAGCTCCCAAGCCAAAACTAGCGCGCCGACCGATAGCAAGGCCGGTCCGACCTTGGCGAACAAGGCTGCGATTCGCGGTGCGGCGGAGAAAGGTTGGGACATGCGAGACCTCTCGCGCGAAAAGATCAGCGCAGGGTCGGGCTGTTGGCCGAAACCGTAAGCTCGATCGTGACATGGCCATCGAGCGGGCCGACCGGCAGCGTCGAAATATCGTCTGTGCCTATGCGCAACCGATCGCGACAAGGCTCGAGCGCATCGAGTGCGGAGATGATGACGCCGACGAAATCGCCGGTTGTCGGATAAAGGAAAATCTGTGCGTCAGAAAACATCACCGCCTCGCTCCGCTGGTATTATCCAGATCAGCTCTAGGGTTTACGGGCTAGCAGCCCATCTCTCAGCCCCGACGATACGGAGCACCCCTGTGGATGGCGGCAATTAAACAGATATGGGGTAGAGCTGCAAGCCTGCGTCCGACCTGTGAAACCTCAGGTCGGCGGAGGTGCGGCTTGAGCGACTGGCGTGGTCTTTCGAGGAAGGTCGATGCGCGGCTTCAACTTGAGAGGGTGCCAACCCAGCATCGTGTTCGAGATCGCCTGAATGCTCTGAGAAGCTAATGACTTTGAAAGTGTAAGGAAGGCGTCGATCGAGCGGACAGTTTCCCATTCGTCGTCACCATTATCGATGCCAGGCGTTTGGTGAATTGTGGAAGCATGAAGGCATAAATTGCATACGTTGAGGCAGCGGGTTTCTCTTTCGCCAATTACAACCGCGCTTTGTTGGAGAGCCAAATGCAAGAATTCATTCTTTTTGCGCTCGTGGGGTTTGTAGCGCAAGCTGTGGACGGGGCTCTCGGCATGGCCTACGGCGTGGTTTGCTCGACAACACTGCTGGGGTTTGGCGTTTCTCCTGCACACGCTTCGGCTTCAGTTCACGCGGCTGAGCTGTTTACCACCGCGGCCTCGGGTTCGGCTCACCTCTATCACCGCAACGTTGACTGGAAACTTTTCTGGCGGCTGATGCCATTTGGCGTTCTCGGCGGCGTTCTCGGCGCTTTTGTGCTTACGTCGTTTGAAGGGGCCGTCATGAAGCCATATGTGACCACATACCTTGCGCTCGTCGGAGCTTGGCTCCTGTTCCGTTCATTCCGGCGGATCCCAAGCAATCCGGTACCTGCAGGTGCGGTAGCTCCGCTTGGACTTGGGGGTGGATTTCTCGATGCGGCAGGGGGTGGCGGATGGGGATCCATCGTAACGACGGGCCTTCTCGGCTTTGGCGGGAGGCCCCGCTACGTCATCGGTACGGTTAATGCCAGCGAGTTTCTCATCACGTTGTCGGTATCTCTGACCTTCTTGTTTGCCTCGCTAACGGGCCATTGGGAGGAGGCAGGAGAGCTGGCAGAAAATCTAATTGCCGTTGCCGGCTTGATCCTTGGCGGCGTGATTGCAGCGCCGATGGCCGGATTGATGGTGAAGTCAATCGCAGAAAAGACGCTTCTCAGGCTCGTTGGCATTCTCATCATACTGCTGGCAGGCTGGCAAACCGCGCAACTCTTCGAACTGGTGTAAACTGAAGACACATCGAAAAGGTGGTCTGCGTCGCTTTCCTGGCGGCCGCACCGAGACAAAAAACTCACGTTCCAAATGGAACGAAGAGACCCCTTTGTCGTTTGGACGCCTTGGACAACCGGAGGCCGAGTCGATGAAAAATTTGGTTGTAGCAACAGGGTTGGCGCTGGCGGTCGCGATGCCTGCAGCGGCTCAGGACACCGCGACCGCGAAAGCCGAATTCGTCAACATGGCTGGCGAGAAGAACGGAAGGGCCACGCTGACCGAGACGGCGCACGGCGTGCTGATAGCGTTGGAGATAACAGGACTGCCGGTGGGGGAATGGGTGGCATTCCATGTTCACGAAACCGGAAAGTGCGACCATCAGACCGGCCATGCCTCGGCCGGTGGGCACTTCAATCCGACGAATGCCGAACATGGATATCTCACTGGGAAAGGCCCGCACGCGGGCGATATGCCAAATCAGCGGGTCGGCGCCGACGGCGTTTTGCGTGCCCAGGCTTTCAACAGCGTGGTCAAGCTGGATGGTGGAGATACGGCGATACGAGGCAAGGCATTGATGATCCATGGCGGACAGGACGACTACAAAAGCCAGCCTGCCGGTGATGCCGGAAACCGTCAGGCCTGTGCCGTGATCGAGTGAGAAACCCCGAAATGAGTAGCGACCTGTCCGACATATGATCTGACCGGCGCTTCAGCTCGGCGGCCAGGTAGGTGGTCGGAGTCTCTGGCACGAGGATAGACCAGCCAGTAAGCTCGTGCGCCTGCAGGGGAATTGACGAAGCAAGCCATCGCGCCGAAGTTGGCCTTCATTTTGCGACTGCCGGATGATTGCATGAACGATACTTCTTCTATGCGCGTGCCCTCCATGGCTCTTGCCCAGTCAGCCATTTCCGCCCGCGGCCTGGTCAAGACATTCGGCAAGCTGCGAGCGGTCGATGGTATCGATCTCGATGTGCCGCGCGGCATGATTTTCGCCATCCTGGGTCCGAACGGCGCCGGCAAGACAACGCTGATGCGGATGCTCGCGACGCTGTCGCGCCCCGACGCCGGCTCGGCGACCGTGATGGGGCACGATCTCGTACAAGCCCCGCATGCGGTCCGGGCGGCAATCGCCATGACCGGGCAGTTCGCTTCGCTCGACGAGGACCTGACGGGCCGGGAGAACCTCGTCCTGCTCGCCCGACTCTGGGGTTTTCGCGGTCGCGCCGCGAAGGCCCGTGCGGACGACCTGCTCGCGGCTTTCGGCTTGTCCGAAGCGGCGACGAAGCAGGTGAGGGATTATTCGGGTGGCATGCGAAGGCGGCTCGACATAGCCGCCTCGCTGGTCGTCACGCCGGGCGTGCTGTTCCTTGACGAGCCGACTACAGGCCTCGACCCGAACGCCCGCAAGGATGTCTGGGGCATGATCCGCGGCCTCGCTGAGGCCGGCGTCACCATCCTGCTCACCACGCAATATCTCGAAGAGGCCGATCAACTCGCAGCGCGCATCGCCGTCATCGACCACGGCAGGAAAATCGCCGAGGGCACCAGCCGCGAACTGAAGGCGGCCACCGGCTCCGGCTTTCTCCATGTCGCGCTCGCCGATGTCGCACGGCTGGACCAGGCGGCGACCATTCTGGAACGCCGGCTGGAACATCCTGTCCAACGCAGTGCCGAAGGCGCGGAACTCTCCGTCCTTGCTGGCGCGGCGAAGGCCGCCAACGAGGCGCTGGCCGATCTGGTCGCCGCCGGCATCGAGCTGTCGGATTTCTCCATGGGTCAGCCCAGCCTCGAGGAGGTCTTCTTCGCGCTGACGGGCCGGCCGGGCCTGGGTGAAAGCCGGAAGGACGACAAGTCATGATCGACACAACATCCCTGCAGCGGCTGCAAAGCGTCGCCCGACCTAAGACCCCATCAGCCCTTTCCAACGCGCTGGTCTTCGGATGGCGCGCGGTGCTGAAATTCAAGCATGTGCCGGAGCAGCTCTTCGATCTGGTGATGACTCCGATCATGTTCACCCTGCTCTTCACCTTCGTCTTCGGCGGCGCACTCGCCGGTTCGCCTGGCGAATACCTGCAGTTCTTCCTACCCGGCATCTTGGTCCAGACCGTGGTGTTCAACGCAGTCTATTCGGGCATGGGATTGTCGACCGACCTCGGCAAGGGCTTATTCGACCGCTTCCGATCGTTGCCGATTTGGTCGCTGTCTCCGTTCGCCGGCCTGATGGTGGGTGACATCCTGCGCCATTTGATTGCCGCCTCGATCATTCTCACGATCAGGCTGATCCTCGGCTACCGGCCCGAGGCGGGCATCTCCGGCGTGCTTGCCGCCTTCGCTATGCTGATCGCCATCGGGTTCGGCATGGGCTGGGTATTCATCGTGCTCGGCCTGCTGATCCGCACGCCAACCACGGTGATGACGCTCGGTTTTACCTTCCTGTTCCCGCTCGTCTTCGCCTCCAACATCATGGTCGACCCCGGCACCATGCCGGATTGGCTGCGGGCCTTCGTCGAAGTCAATCCAGTGTCGCTGATGACGACGGCGCTGCGCGGGCTGATGGCTGGCGGGGCGACACTCGGTCAGGTTATCCTCGCGCTGATCGCGCCGGTGGCGCTGACCGCGATCCTGGCGCCGACGACGCTATGGCTGTATCTCAGAAGGTGAGAGGGGCCCAAACGGTCGCGATCCTGATTGCATGAGGCGATCGCCGACAGGCCGGCGTAGCAGAAAAGGTCGTCCGCGCCGCGTGATGCGCCCTCGGCTCTTGATCGCTAAGCGCCGTCTCGGAATCGGCGATGCGGATATTCCCTACGCGACATGCACCGTGCGCTGCCTCGGCTTGATCGCGGCCAGCAGCAGGCCGGCGACGATAAAGGCAGCGCCGGCGAGGTCGTAGTCGTGCAAGCCTTCCCCAAGGAAAAGATAAGCGAGCACGGCGACGAAGACAGTCTGCAGATAGAGCAGCATGCTGGCGCGCCCGGCGCCAAGCGTCTCGACGCTGCGGTTGTAGAGGTAATACATCAGAGCGCCGCCCGGGCCAGCGACATAGGCGAGTGCCAGAAGGCCGTTCGCATGCAGCGCCGAACGCTCCCCGGAAAACAGTTCCCAGAGATAAAGGGGCAGTGCGGCCAGAGCGCCGGCTCCTAGCAGCAGGACCACCATCGGCAGAAGCTCGATAGCGAATTTGGAGCGACGCAGCAGCACGGTGTAGAGGCCCCAGCAAAACGCGCTGCCGACGATCCACAACTCGCCGGGATTGAACTGGAGCCGCATCAGCGCGGTAAGGTCGCCGCGCGCTACGATCACCACCATCCCGACCAGGGCGAGCAGCGCGCCAAGCGCCTTCCAGACGCCGAGGGGCTCGCCGAGCACGTAGCGGGCAAGCACCATGGTCATGATCGGCGACAGGGCCATGATAATGCCGGCGGTCGTCGCGTCGGTGTAGTTGAGGCCCGTGTAGATCATACCCTGACAGAGGGTCAGCCCGATCGCGCCGATGGCCAAGACCTCGATCGCCCGGGACTGGATCAGCACGAGCATCGCCCCGTGATGACGATGGACGATAGGCAGCAGGATCGCGCAGGCGAGCGCCAGCCGCCAGAAGCAGAGCGCCCAAGGCGGCATTTCGGGGGCAACCCACTTGGCTGCGATGTAGACGCCGGCGGACAGGAGCCAGCAGAGCGTCGCGGTGGAATAGGCGAGAGGAAGCGATACGCCGGCAGTCGCCTTGGCTACGGTTGGATGGGCTATCGGCAGCGATTGCATGTCCGTCTCCTCCCACCGCCGATCTTAGCAAGATTACTGCGTCTTGCCGAGCAGCAACGTCAGCTAGTCACCAATCCTTGTGCGGCGGTTTTTTTGTTTTCCGGTGTGGAACACAGGCCAGCGACGAAAGTTCGGCTCCTGCAGCATTATTCCCGTAGACAAATGCTGCCAGATCGGATCCTCCCGCCGATCACAGCCCGCGACCTCTCCCGGAGGCGCGGGCTTTTCAATTCACAGGCTGGTCCGCAACGCGGCGCTTTTCAGAAAATTAGTCCGAGCAGTTGAACGTCTGCGTGGGCCACGAGCTGGCAACGCCCGACCTGAGCCTTATAACCGGCCCTTCGAAGCTGGGTGGTGAACCGACATAAATCAGCTTTTGTGTCGAAGCGCGTCAATGAGAAGAGCGAAAGCGGGGGACGTTTGACGGCGGCTGGGATAATAGAGGTAATATCCTGGCCAAGGCGGGGACCACTCGTCAAGCACCCGGATAAGGCGACCGCTCTCAAGATGGGGCTCCGCCACGTCCTGCGGCACATAGGCGAGGCCGAAACCATCCAGCGCAGCTTCGAGAATCTCGGCGGTGCCATTCAGGACGATCTGGCCGTCCACCCGCACCTTCAGTTCGCGACCGTCTCGCTCGAAATCCCAGGCCCACAGCCCGCCATTGGTGGAAAAGCGCTGGTTGATGCAAATGTGACCGGTTAGCTCTTGCGGCGTCGTTGGCGGCGGCCGCTTGGCGAAATACGATTTCGCGCCAACGACGGCGAAGCGAATATCGGGTCCGACGCGCACGGCGATCATGTCCTTTGCAACCTGCTCTCCCATTCGCACGCCTGCGTCGAACCGTTCTACAGCAATATCCGTCAGTGCGTTGTCGAGGAAGGTCTCGACCATGATCTCGGGGTAGTCCGGCAGGAGCTTCGCCAGCTTCGGCCAGATCACGGAGTTGAATGCGTGATCACTGGCGGTGAGGCGAATGGTGCCGGCTGGCTTCTCCCGCAACTCGCTCAATGCGTCGAGTTCGGTCTCGATCTCCTCAAAATGCGGGCCGATGTTGCGCAGCAGGCGCTCGCCTGCCTCCGTAACCGAAACGCTGCGGGTTGTGCGGGTCAGCAGTCGAAGGCCCAGGCGCTCTTCGAGTCCGCGGATCGTGTGGCTCAGGGTGGACTGCGAAATTCCGAGCTGCGCGGCGGCCCGCGTGAAGCTGCCTTCCCGTGCGACGGCCAGAAAGGCCAGAAGCATATCAAGTCTTCCGCGCTGCATTTATGGCTCATCCCGATAAGTCGATACTCATTATACAAGATAGTGGAACGAGTTGCACGCGGGCACGATCGAAGTGGAATGTCCTAAACGGATCAGGCCTCGGTGATCCGACAACCGCAACGGGCACGTCACGAACGCCGACTTCGCCGAATATGCCGTGCCGGTCACGCAGACGCGCCGCCTGTCATCGACGTGATCGTCGTCGACAAGGAAGACCGTACATGAATCCTGTCGGCGTAAAAGGCCTTGGCGAAATCGCAATGGTCGGCGTCGCGTTGGCAATCGCAAACGCCATCTTCCACGCCCCAGGGCGGCGTATCCGTGCGCTACCGATCACGCCAGTCGATCTCTGTTACCAGTCGTCGGGTGATGGCTGGCGCTTGGCGGCACCAAGGCGGTCAGAACCCGGACTAACGCCGGAGCCATTTTTTCCGCCTCTTTCCCGGAAAAACCCAATTATAAGTCAGTTAAACGTCTAAGGTGGTAACGGGAGAGCACTACCGCCTTTCCCCACGTTCAGAAAAATTGCGGTATTTTCTTCGTTGCTGCGCGTGAAGGACCCATCTTGATGCCGCTAGGACCTACTGCGCAAGCGGTCGTGCTTCATTCTGGAAAATATCGACAAGTCAGTATCATCCACTGGACCGAACGGGATCAGGGCTGGCATGCGACGCCTGCCGATGAACTCTGATCCAGCGCGGATCGGGCTTGTCTGAACGCCGCCTATAAGACGGCTTTATAGACGACGGCATCATCCAGATAGATGTCAGTGAAGCGTCCCGCTGCCTGTATGATGATGGCGGTATGGAGGGAAGTAAACTTGCAACGATCGGGCGCCTGTCCAATCTGCCGGACCAATGCCGGTCCGGTGGCGTTGCGCGAAGGCGAGTATAGCGGCCGTCAGTGCGCGTGCGGGGTCATCTATATCGATCCGCTGCCGGCCCATCCGATGGACGCGGCGATCGATCATCACCACCGCATCTATTATTCCGCGCCAGCACGTGCGCGGGTCGACTGGGTGAAGGCATTCACCCGGCGTGGACGGCTGCTTGAGATCGGCTGCGGTGACGGCGAGTTCACCGCGGCGGCGATCCGGGCCGGTTTCATGGTGGAGGCGGTCGAGCCGTCAGAAGAACGCGCCACGCGCGTCGAACGCACGCTGGGCATCACGGTGGAGCGCGCGCTGATCGAGGAAAGCCGTCTGCCCGAAGGGCGCTACGACACCAGCTTCCATGTCGATCTGCTGAGCCACTTTCCCGATCCGGTGGCGGCGCTGAGGGCGATCGCGGCGAAGGTGGCGCCGGGCGGCACGGTCTGCTTCGAGGTCGGGCTGTTTTCCAACCTGTCGCCCTTCTGGCAGCGGCTTGTCGGGCGGCCCAACATGCCGACGCATATATGGTTCTTCGATGCGCCGGCCATCGTGCGTTTGCTGGACGCAGCCGGGCTGAAGCTGATCGCGATGCGACGCTATCCGGTCGGGCTTTCGACCGCGCTTAGTACGGTGCTGGGCAGCCGGCGCGTCGCAGCGGCACCGGATAGCCACGCCCCTCTCGCGCAGGGCTGGGCGGCCGCGCCTTATTACCGGCTGCACATGTTCCTGCGCTATGGGATAGGCCGGTGGCTCCCGATGGGCGGCCCGCAGACCGCGTTCGTAGCCGCCCGGCACAAGACCGAGAGCGCGTGATGCGCAGGGTACGCCGCATTATCGTCATCGTCACCGCGCTGCCGCGCTGGATTTCCGATTTCAACCACGTCAGCACCGCGTTGGCCGAGGCGGGCCACGCCGTGGAAGTGTGGTCGCCGGACGACAACGGGCTCGCCACGGCCGGCTGGGATTCCAGGCCGGCGATCGATGCTGCACGAGATGCGCTGGCGCCAGGCGTCGCGACGCGGACCATGCCGTTCTCGCGCAATCGCGGGCGGCCGAGCCTCTTGCGGCTGGCGCGCGCCTGCTTGATGGCGGCGCGCGCGGCGCTGTTCGGCCCGGGTAGTGTGTTCATCTTGTGGTCGGCGCTGTCGATCATGCTGGCCGGGCCATGGGTTCGGTTCAGCAACCGGCATGCCATCTATCTGGTCACCGGACTGGGCGCATGCTTCTCGGTGTCGCAACGCGACAGCCTGACGACGCGGCTGATCTGTGTTGTTTATCGCTTCGTCTTCGCTAGCCGGCGCGCGATCGTCATCGTCCACAATCACGAGGACAAGGCCGAACTGATCAGGCGCACTGGGGTCGCACGGGACCGCGTGATCGTCACCGGCGGCTGCGGCGTCATGCCTGAGGACTTCCCCTACAAGCAAGCGCGCGCGGTCGGCGCGCGGCCGACGATACTCGTTCCCGGGCGACTGTTGCGTGACAAGGGCGTGCTAGACGCGGCCGCCGCGTCGGGCATCCTGTCCGAACGGGGCGTGGCGCATCGCATGGTGTTCACCTCGAACCCGATGAGCGGCCGCGCCGACGCGCTGACGGAAGCGGAACTGGCGCGGGCTCGCTCCTATCCCGATGTGGCGTTCATCGGGTATCAGCCGAGCATCACCGCGCTGTACGCCGGGGCGGACATCGCCTGCATCCCATCGTGGTACCGCGAGGGATTGCAGACCGCCTTGCTCGAATCCGCGTCGTCGGGGTGCCCGATCGTCGCGTGCGACAATGTCGGGGTGCGCGATTTCCTGCGGCCCGAAATCGACGGACTGGTCGTGCCGCCGCACGCGCCGGCGCCGCTGGCCGATGCGCTGGAGCGGATGATCCGCGAACCCGGCCTCGCCGAGCGGCTGCGGACCGCCGCCTATGCCCGATTCCTGTCCGGCTTCACCCGACAGCACATGGTGGAGACGACGCTGGCAGCGATGCGCCGCACCGGCATCGAAACGCCGCTATGAGCGGTGACGCATGGACCGGTCTGATCATGGCCGGCGGGCAGGGCGAGCGCATGGCGCGCTCCGGCGTAGTCGGGCGCAAGCCGCTGGTCGAGGTCGGCGGGGTTAGCCTGCTCGAGCGCAACATCTGGATGATGGCGCGTGGCGGATGCCGTCGCATCTTCATCGCGCTGACCCGTGCCGATGCAGCGCGTGAGGCGGACAGGATCGCCGATTTCGTCGCGCGCGCCGCCGGCATGGGCGTGGCGTTAGCTCCCTTGATCGAGGAGGTGCCGCAGGGCAATTTCGGCGCAGCGACGATGTTGTCAGGCGACGCTGGCGACGTGCTGGTAGTGTATGCCGACAATCTCACCACGCTCGATCTGGCGGCGCTGGCCGCCGCGCACCGTGCGTCCGGCGCGGCGATGACGCTGGCAGCGCATGACGAGCCGTTCCGCATGCCCTATGGCGCGCTTGAGGTGAACGCGCACGATCCTGATCTGCTCACCGCCTATCGCGAGAAGCCGGTCTATCCGATCCTGGTCGGCAGCGGGCTTGCGGTAGTGACCGCTTCCGCATTGAGCAGCCTGCCGCAGGGCACGCCGCTCGGCCTAGTCGATGCCGCCAATCTGTTGATAGCTGGTGGCGCGGTGGTGCGGCTATATCGCCACCAAGCTTCATGGATCGACGTCAATGACGCCGTCAAGCTGGCCGCCGCCGAAGCCTTGCTCTCGGGCGATGCCGCCTTCGAAGCATGGTGGCCGGGGGAGGTCGCGCGCGAGATCCGGGTCGCGGGCGGCAATGTATGCTACGTCTGCGACGCGATGACGGAAGCCGGCGTGCTGCGGGTCCATGTCGGCGGGGCGGGTGCGCTCAGTGGCGACGAGCTGCCGGAGCTGGTGCGCCGCCGCCTCGCCGCACGGGGGCAGGGGGCGTGATCGGCATCACCGGTGCAAACGGCTTTATCGGCCGGGCGGTGCTGCGCCGGATCGGCGCGGATGCGTGCGTGGCGCATGCCGGCCCGATCGACGGGGAAGCGGGGGCGATCGACATTTGCGACCAGCCGGCGCTGGAGGCGTTGTTCGCCGGGATCGACACGGTCGTCCACCTTGCCGGGCCTAGCGCCGTCGCGGCCTCGTTCGACGCGCCGGCGGCATTCGCTCGCGCACATGTGCTGGGCACGGCGACATTGCTCGCCGCCGCCGAGCGGATCGGCGTGCGGCGCTTCGTCCATGTGTCGTCGGCCGAGGTCTATGGTCGCCCGGACACCGCGTGCGTATCGGAGAGCTCGCCGCTCCTGCCCCTCTCGCCCTATGGCGCGGCAAAGGCGGCGGCAGAGCAACTCGTCTCGGGTGCGGTGCGGCGAGGGGCTCTGGAGTCGGCAACCATTGTTCGGCCCTTCTCGGTCTACGGCCCGGGGATGCGCGCGAACGGGCTGGTCGGCCGGCTCGCGGCACAGGCGCGCCTGCGACAGCCGATGCGCGTCTTCTCGGCCGATACGACACGCGATTACCTGCATGTCGACGATCTGGCGCGGGGATTGCTGATGGCTGCCGCGCGCGACGAACCTGGCCTCCTGACACTCAACATGGCCTCCGGCACCGGGACCGACGTCGCCGCGCTCGCCACCGCCTTCGCGAGAATCGGCGGCGGACCGGACGCGCTGATTGTCGAGGAGCAGGGCGACCGATCGCGCACCCTCGATATCGCGCATCTCGTTGCCGATGTGTCGCTGGCGTGTGAGACGCTTGGCTGGCGGGCGGAGATCGCGCTGGCCGATGGCGTGCGCGATTGCCTGGGTGATATGGCGTGACTCGGACGATATTGGTTACCGGCGCGCAAGGGTTCATCGGCCGCTATCTGGTGCGCGCTTTGTACGATCGCGGCGATTGCCGGGTGGTCGGCGTCGGGCGTTCGCCGGGCAACGCGACACGTTTCACGCACCACATTCATCCCGGCGGCGCCGAGCTCGCTGCGCCGCTGCCAAATGCTCTGGTGCCCGACGGGCCGAATTATGCCTATGTCGCCACCGACCTATCGGACGCGGCCGCAGCGGCGCGGCTGATCGCCGAAACGGCGCCTGAAATCGTCTTCCATCTTGCTGGATCGCTGCGCGACGAACCGTTCGAACGGCTGGTGACCAACAACATTGTCGTTACGCGCCATCTCTGCGATGCGCTGGCGGTGCAGGGTGGGGTGCTGGTGCTGGGATCCTCGGGCTCAATCTATGGCGAACTCGGCGGTGGGGGCTTGCCGCTGGTCGAAACTGGTGCGACCGAGCCGATCGACCTATACGCCGCGACCAAACGCACTAGCGAGGACATCGTGCGGATCGCAACGCGCGCGGGAAGGATCGACGGCCGCGTGGCGCGCATCTTCAACGTTGTCGGTCCGGGCCAGGAGGAGCGCCATGTCGCCGGCCGCATCGCCAGCCAACTCACTGAGCTTAGGGTGGGGCGCCGTAATGGCATCGCCCTCGGTCCGCTGACCGCGTGGCGCGATTTCATCGACGTCCGCGACGTGGCTAGTGCACTGGTCGCGATCGGCTTCGCAGGGGCCGACGATATTTTTTATAACGTGGCGTCAGGGTGCGAGACGCAGATCGCTACCGTCTACGATCTGCTCGTCGCCGCGGCTGGGATTGCCGATCCGGCGCTGACGCAATTGCCGGGACGGGCGGTGGATATGGCGCGGCAGGTGGTCGATGTCAGCCGGCTGCGCGCACTCGGCTGGCAGCCGCGTGTCGATCTTCCGCAGAGCCTCGGCGACGTGATGCATTATTATCTCGAACTGGAAACTAAGGCGTGACCGTGGATACGGTCCACAGATATCGGGCCTACTGTGAACGCGCCGTGTTGTGTGCCTTGAACGCCGCGCGAAGGCTTAGCGCCTCTGGGCTGGTACTGCCAAGCTTGGTGTCGCCGTTCTGCGATCCCCACGCGTAGGCAAAGTCAAACACGGGATTGGGAGAGTAGGTGGCCCAGCGCGCGAACATCTGGTTCGCCTGATCCGGTGTCGGCAGTCTATAAACGTCTCTGACCCCGCCGGTATAGGTCCTCCAGTTGCCGCCGCCAAAGGCTTGGAACACAGGCACGATCTTATCGGGCGGGATGCCCGCCGCAACGGCTGCCTCGACCGTTCTGTCGATGAAGTCCAAATCGAAAACCTTGCCGCGTACCGGATACGGATCGAGACCGAAGAAATCGATCCCAGTGTTGGCGGGATTGAATGTGTTCATGAAGTGGGGGGCTTCAAAAGACCCCATGTCCATCAGCGTGACGAACGTCACGGCCCCGGGCACATTGGCCTTGATCCAGTCGACCTCGGCTTTGAGGGCTGCCGGGCTAACTGCCGGGGAGTGGTACTTGCCGGTGATATCAGGCTCATCACAGAGGCGAAAGCCGAACAGCTTCGGGTTGCCGATGAACGGCTTGACCTTGGCGATGAAACGCGGCGTAACGCCGCTGGTCTCATCAAGCCAGATCAGCCCCTTCATCCCGGGAGGGAGCGCATTGAGTTGCTCGACATATTGTACGTCAGCGAGGTTGAAGCCCGCGGCCGCGATTGCAGCAGCCGAACCGCCAGAGGTGTAATGCAGGGTTATGCCATTCTCCTCTGATGACAGTTTGGCTTGGCCATAAATCAATAGAATGAGCAGAGCTGATACGCACAGGATGCTCATGAGAGCAATCATTGAACTGCCGAAAGAAATCAGCCTGTAGGCGTTCGCAATGATAAATTTCATTATACAGCCACCCATCTATCGATACATTGAAGCAGAGACGTGCCGTCGCTCATCGGGGCCGTCCAGGCCGTCCGACAACATCGACCTCCTGATGAGTGTCTTCAGGCGAGCGAGGTCGCGACTGATGCGAGGTCCAGGATCGTCGCTGTAGTCGCCCTCAAGTGTGAAGGATGCAGGCCTCGGCTGGTGCGCGAATGCAATGAACGTAAGCTCTAGTTCGGCTACACCGTCGCCCAGCGGCACATCCCCCTCGACCGACAAAGCATCCTTAAGGTGGACGTCCGGCGAGGCGACGTCAGCAAGTCGCGCCCAATTGGAGGCCGCAGAATGCCCGTAGATAGCGGGATTTCCCGTGTCGAACTGTACGCAAATGCCCGGTTGGCCAACAGCTTGAAGAAGTTGGAGTGTTCCTTCGGAGTCGAGCCCGCTTTCGTATGCCAAAGTAATCCCTGCGGCTTGGGCAGGACCAAGTGCGAAACGCAGCACTTCAGCTGTTTTAGCCATGTCCTCGGGCGTCCGAACGAGGCTCTGGCGAAAGCCCGGAATGATGATCCTGGGCACCTGCAGACAGTCCGCCACTCTAATTGCGTGCAAGATACTTCGCCGGACTTCCAACGCTTCCTCGCTACCCTTTGGCGCAGTCAGGCCAAGGTTGTTGAGCCGATTGACTGCAAGGGCGGTGATCGGAAGCGCGAAACGGCGTGATGCCGTGTCGAAGGCCGCAAGCACTCCGATATCTGCGAGATCGGGACCGCGGTTCGGGCCACCCAAGTCGATGTGAACGTGATCGAGACCCGCGGCGGCGGCGGTTTCAAAGCCGGCCAGGCCCCGATCGCCTAGTTTCCACAGCGCGACCCCGATTTGTGGTCGATAGGTACTCTGCGCGGCAGTCACATGCGCGTTGCTCGTCAACGGACGTTCCTTCAAGTTCACCACCTCCGTAAGTCGATCCCAAGCTTGGTCCAGGATCTGACCGGCGGATGGCCGACAGCGTCGCGTAATGTGCGGACAGCTTCCTCCGGATCTGTCACGATCGTAAGAAGCGGCCGATAGGTATTGGGGCGGGCGCTGAGGTCGAGCATTGCCCGGGTCAGCATCGCGTTGGAAGAACCGCGGTGCCCCGTGATCGCCACTCGCTTGTGGCCGATAGTTGTTTGGCATTGCTCGGTAAGCGGCCAACCGACACGTCCGCCGGTATGTCGCGCGCGGACTTCGCTGAGATTGACCCCGGGCAGACGCGGGTCTCGACCCTCGGATGGGAGACCTCCGAAGAGATGCACGATGCCACCGTCGCACAAGGCGTCGAGTCCGATTGTGAGGGCGGCCGCCGCATCCTGGCGCGAGGAACATAGGATCACAGTGTCGAATGCCCCGTACTCAATACCGGCCGTCTCTTTCGTCCCTATGACGACTACGCCCCGAACTGACGCGCAGGCAGTTTTGAGCGCAATACGAAGGAGTTGGCCGATCGTACCTCGTCCCACCACCAATACATGGATCGGCTCCGCAACCCGCTTGAGAATGTCTCCGCAAGTTAGGACGGATGCGAGCGGCTCAGCGAGAATAGCGAGATCGGCAGCCAGTTCCGCGGGCGACGAAACGACCAAGGACCGCAACCGAGCAGGCACGAGGAAGCGCTGCTGCATCATCCCATCGAGAATATGACCGAGTTCAACGGTGCCCCACTCAGGTGTTGGATTCACTGCAAGCGTGGCACCCAGCCAGCGCTGATCCGCTTTCGCGGCCACTTCCTCGACAACTGCTACGCCCTCATGGCCAAGGATCCGGGCTGGATCGTCGCGCACGCCGCGCAGAATCTGAAGGTCGGTCCCGCAGACGCCGGCAATGAGGGTCCGGCACACAAAATCACCCGGCAGCGCCACGGGTGTCCGGACCCGCTCGAGTCTCGGGGCACCCATGCCCGACGGCCGCACCAGAGCGAGGTGCGACTTCGATCCGGCCAAGCTGATCCGATCACCGGAAAACATGGATGCTTCGCCCCTCCTCCGCCATTTCGGCGAGATGGCCAGCACCGATAAGTCCAGACAGGTCCCCCGGCGCGACGACATGGAGCCGACGGGCGAAATAGGACGAATCGCATTCAGTGATCTGGAACAATCCGTGGTCGCGGAATTGCCGATCAAGGCTAGCCGAATAGGCCGGTTCGAGTGCGTCCACGACACCCCCGGTGAGAACAATTGAATCGAGTAGCGGATCGTGCGTCAGGAGCGCCGAGAAAATAGTTGCCAGCGGTCGTGTGATCGTAGCGAGGACGTCTAAGGCGAGGGCATCAGCGACCGCTACCCCGCGCGAGAACTCCGCGAGTATGGCATCATCGTCGTCGTCGCGTGCCGCGGCCATCGTCGAGGCTGCCAGCGCGTCCGGGGAACGGGCTGACAACTCGCGCAGTAGTTTCAACACGCCGCGCCCGGACGAATAGGCGTTCAGGTGGTCGGCTCCACCGCAATCACAGGTAAACTTAAGACGCGTGCCGCGGAAGAAAGCTTCTACTGTGATATGGCCAATTTCGCCCTGTATCCCGTGTACGGGATCGACCGGCACGCCGCCTCGCGCGAAATCGTAGAGCCTCGCCCCGATCCCGGTGCTCACCGTGACGAACAGGATACGCGAATGGCTCCCCGGATCGCAGGTCTGTATGTAGGATGCCAGTCCTGCGGTTACGTCATTCGCGATCGTCCAGCGGGTGTCCAGCCGACGGCGTGTCAACGCCGCCTGGAGTTCGAAGGGTCCTGATCTCGGGCCCCAGAGTGGGCCAGATTGCAGCACAAGACCGCTACGAGCATTCAAGGGCGCTCCAAGTGAGATGCCGGCATGATCTATCGCGGTTCCGCTTTCCAATTGCAGACGCTCAGTTTCGGCCACCAGATAGTCGGCCAAAGCTTCCTGGAGTTCGACGGGGCTGTGGTGGGCCGTGTTAAGGTAGTTGATCGCAGGTCGCCGCGTCACTGGGCCCAGCCTTCCACTGGTCCACAGCGCCGAACGAAAATGTGTGCCGCCGATATCAAAGACAGCAATGTCCTTATCGGTCATTGCTAGCCTCGCACTGTCGGCGGATTGTTGGCAGCATCGCGCCAGGTCCGGAAAATTCGTGCAGCTGCAGTCCGAACTTTGTCGGAAGGCGTGATTCGATCGGCCTCGAGCGCTGCGCCGATCGCATGCGGTGTAGGATCGGCGAGCGCTGCCAGGCACAATCGTTCGTGATATTCGAAGGCCGCGAGCCAGTCGCGGAATGGACCGTTCGCTGGTGCGGATTCAAGAATATCGATGCGATCACCGAGAACGCGGGCTCGCCGCTCGTGAACGAGAGATCCATCCACTGAGACGTTTATGGTGGCATCGTAGCCTTGCGCTCCGACGCGAGCGGCGACGAGCGGTACGACAGCTTGCGCATACCAAGGCATATCACGCTTTGCTATTTGCGCCGGGCACTGTGTAGGCTCCGCGATAAGAGCCTTGGCAATCGCATCTCGCAGAGATATCAGCGCGACCGCCCGACCCTTGTCGTGTTTCGACCTGCCGTCGAAAAGAGCGAAGTATTTCGTGGAAATTGCGCCAAGGCGAAGAATATCGTCCCGGTAATTCTGCGTTGCGCTATCTGGGGCCAACCGAAGGACGCGCTGCAGGAGATCCTCCCCGTCACGGGTTCTGGCGATGGGGATAAAGCCTCTGTGATTGAGGCCCTCGTAACTCCAGCAAAGTTCGGTCGGATCGATGCGCAGCGCTCTCGCGAAAGCCTGGAGTGTGGCAAGGGGAAGTTCGCAGATGCCGACCACGGCCAAGCCGTGGCGGAGCATCATGGCCGTCGTCAGGCTCAGCGGGTTGATCATGTTCACGACGAAGGCACCGGGACAGATTGCCTTCATGCGGATCGCGAGATCGTCTACCGGCTGTATTTGACGGAAGGCAGAGAGCAGGCCGCAGGGTCCCAACGTTTCGTCAGCGATGCATCCGAGCTCGCTTGCGAAGAGTTCGTCATCGGCCCTCGCCTCAAGCCCGCCGAAGCGCGTCTGGACAATCACGATCTCGGCATCGGCCAGGGCCGCATCAAGGTCTGTCGTGGACATGACCGAGGTTCCGAATGTTCCCAGCCGGTGCCGGGCATAATGTGCAACCGCATCGAGGTTTTGCAGGTTGCGCCCTTGGAGGACTAACACCCACTCGCCCAGCCGGTGGCTTAACGCCTTGCTTCCCTCAATCGCATCGACGAGTGCTACCGTGAAGGGCGAACTCCCGCCAAGGACGCAGACCCGCGTCATCAGGACGTCCGGGACGAGCCGATGGTCGCGGTAACGTAAGCGATCTCCCCGTCGGGCATGCACCGGATCGGCAGCGCCAGTAGTTCGCCGGCAAGCGCCTCAGCATGAACTGAAATTCGGTCCGGACGTGGCCTTGAAAGGAAAGGCCCTATGCTCATTGCAGGCCAATCCTGGCCAGATTTCCCTCAACAGGAAGTTCCACCCCATATTGAGCCGAACCGCTATTAGAAATAGCTTCCTGCCAGCTGCGAGCGCGCAAATAGCTGAGAACCTCGGGTATCAATCCCGGCGGACACTGATCTTCCCGCTTGAGGAAGCGATAGCGGCCAAGGTCGGTCGGAACCACCATATTTATATTGCCGCCTCGATGCTTGGCGGCAGCCCGGAACGACCTCGAGACCAAGTCTTCGTTCAGATGCTCGTGCCAGATCGGCAAGCCAACCGCCACCAGCAGATCCACTATGCGCAGGGCCGTTTGCTCCCTGAGCCAACCGAGGTGCCAACCGAGAACACTGGAAAAAGCGAGGTCGATCGCGACGGCAAAGCCGTGGTGGAGCTCGTAATGAGTCGAAGCTTCAAGCGGATGGGCGATCGTGTGACCCAGATCTACCGCCCTCTCGTAGGATGTAACCTCGAAGGGGTTCTTCGAAAGCTCTCCCAGCATGGCGGCGATGGCGCGCTGGATGGGCTCGTGAGCCAACGAGTCGCCGTTGCGGACCCAGGACTGCAGCCCACCTCCGCGAATCTCTTCGATCATCCGGAAGAGATCTGTGTCGGAGGTGCAGGCGACCTTGATCATCTCGGCCACCCCCTGCCTGACCGTATCGACGCCCAGGGTCTTGAGCAATGACGGGATCACCGCGACAGCTTCCGGTGGGTGGAAACAACCAAGGTAGTTCTTGCCTTCACCGAAATTGACGCCACCCTTCAGTCCGATTCCGGCATCGACCTGCCCAATCAAGGTGGTGGGGATGCGAAGGTGAGACAAACTCCGGCGTAGCATCGAAGCCGCCAGCGTAACGATATCTGAGCAGACGCCACCCCCGATCGCCACCAACGCGCCCCGGCGATCGATCTCGGCGTCTGAGGCTGCGCGACAAACGGTCAACACGGATTTCATAGTCTTTGTCCGCTCGGTGCAGTTCAACACGAGCCAGGACGGCTTCAAGCCGACGCTTGCGAAGGCTGCACGGATTTCGTCTCCATAGAGCCTCTCGACAGTAGGAGTGGTGACCGCCAGCACAGTCCGATTACGGGCATGGGCCTCGATCCACCCGCAGAAATCCGACGAGTGGAGACCTTCAAACAGAGTGACATTGAAGGTGTGGTCACTGGAAGACCGGAGGGAAAGCTGCTCTTTGGTGGGTGTCCACATGATCGAGCCCGATGTTCGGGCAGAACAGCTCACCGGCATGCTTGAGAGCAACCCAGCAGAAGTCGTTCCGCATTCTCTACCCTATACTGTGTAAGAATTTATTAGGCTTCATGCGTTCGACCGATGCGGCAGGTCGTTGGGAAGTGAACTTACAACTAGCAAGCACAGCCGTAAGCCTGAGTGTCCGATCCAAAAAGGAGTGAGTGATTTCAGCAGGTTGTGATTCTGTCGGATTGCTGAGATTCGACGGAGATCACGAAGCCTTGGACCGAAA
>NZ_JAMYLP010000089.1:0-23253 GCF_040318085.1 Mesorhizobium sp. M1322 | reverse complement strand
GACGGACTTGCCGCCGACTGATGACAAACCGCTCAGCGGCAGCGCAAGATCGTTCATGGTGGGTGTGGTCTCCGGGAAATGGTTCGGATCGCCTTAAGCAACCAAATCCTACGTCATTTCAACGATCAGATCCCGAGCAGCCAGCCAGTATTCGACCGTCGCTGGCGCCTCCGCCCACTGAGGCCTTGTGCTTCCTCCAGCGAGTCAAGCCGATCACCATGCGTGTCGCCAGTTCTGGTGCTCACCCACGTGCCATTTGCGATCTTGTGTCGGTGAGAGCACCGCAAGCACCTCCCCTGCTAGAGGGCAAGGCGGCTTGCGTCGCCCGTGTTGTTACTATTCTTCGCTGTGGTCGGAGTTTTTTTCCTTGGCTTCGGAATCGGGACATTCGGCTTTGCAAAAAAACAGGCCATCGTGGTCGATCGTCACGCCCCCGAGTTCGGCGGCACGATGGGACGACAACGGCAGCGCAAGCTCCATTTGCGCGAGGGGCTCGTCCCTTCAAATACTTGATGCATTTGCGCTTTGCGTACCTCCGTGCATGTTGCTCGATGCCAGGCGGAGACCTCTGTCTAAACGATCGCGCATCGATGCAACGCCCACGCGTAGATCGCCATCATCGCGGCGATCGCTTTGCCGCGATCGCCGCAGCCGTTTTCGAGCACGACAATCATGCCGGCGCTGTCGGCAGCGATGCGCATGCAAAAATTCACAGATGCATTCTGGCCAAATGCTAGCTGCCCAGCAAATGTCCGGCATTTCGCAAGGCCCCTAGGAAGAGACTGGCATGGCCGTTGGCATCGATCTTGGCCTGCATCGACAGGGGCATGCTGTGCCAGTTCTCCAAGGGCGCAATGAAATGTGAGAACGTACCGTTGACGATGCAATGGTGGGTAACAAGGCCCTGTCTGTCCAACGCCAGCACGCCGATCTGGTCGCCCTGATATCGGATGGCTGCGACCCGCTGGACCCCCGCATCACCGTCGACCCGCACGTCGAAAAGCAGGATGCCGCGGCTCCTGGTGGCTACCTCGGCGGCCTTTTCAGCGAAGCTTAAGGAGAGCGAGCGGACGCTTTCGACCGCCAGCTGTAAAACCATCAAATCCAGTTCATCCACTGCCATAAGGTACCTGCGCGCAACACATGGGTGATAGCAATCGACCACACCGCTTGTTCACAGATGTCGGCTCACGACCGATCATTCAGGGTTTGCCGGTCAGTCCATTGACCGAGGGAGTGCTCCGGTTCGAACCGATCCTGAAGCGGAATGCGCTGGATCTACGGAACCCGAGGAGCAGGCCAGCCAAAGTTGCCGCGACAATTGATGTCGTGATCATTCCAGACATCTGCATCGGCGTCGCTGAACATCCCACTGGTAAATCCGTTGTTTGCGGCAAGCCCATCCTTGGGCCGTCTAGTACCTGAAACCCTCGCGGTGGCGTCCCTCGAAGCTCGGGACCGCCGGGCGCTTGATCGTCGAGAACTTTGTTTACGAAGGTCCGGACCTCCTGCAGAGCTTATTCTGGTGCGCTCGCCTTTGAGCATTCCGCTGAAGCGTGACGTTTCGCTAGTCAGTGTTCCTTGCCGGCTCACCGCGAGGGCGCCTTGCACACAGCTGCACGTCAGCGCATGAAACTCGTCCCCCGTTCACTTCACAAAATGGATTTCCTGAAGTACTGGGAGCGCAGAGAAATCTCCGGTCGCAGCCTACCCGGTTAAAACAAGGACCCAAAAATGAAGACTCTCGTCGTCTGCTCCGGCGGATTGGACTCCGTTACCCTTGCTCACAAGGTGGCAGCGGAGCACGAACTCGCCGGCCTCCTATCTTTCGATTACGGCCAACGGCATAGGAAGGAATTGGGCTTCGCCGCCCTTTGCGCGGAGCGACTGAGCGTCCCGCACCGCATCATCGACATCCACGAGATCGGCGGCGGCCTTTCCGGCTCCGCGCTGACCGATAATGTGGACGTGCCCGACGGGCACTACGCCGAAGACACGATGAAGGTCACGGTGGTGCCGAACCGGAACGCCATCATGTTGGCCATTGCCTTCGGCTTCGCCGCAGCGCACGACGCTGACGCGGTGGCGACGGCCGTGCATGGTGGGGATCATTTCATTTATCCCGACTGCCGTCCGGCCTTCATCGACGCTTTCCAGATGATGCAGGACCACGCGCTCGACGGCTACGCGAAAATTCGCATTTATGCACCCTATGTGAATCTCACGAAGGCGGACATTGTTAGGAATGGAGCAGCATACGGCACGCCATTTGCGCAGACCTGGTCCTGCTACAAGGGCGCCGAGCGTCACTGCGGGAGGTGCGGGACCTGCGTCGAGCGGCGCGAGGCGTTTCATCTCTCTGGGCAGCCGGACCCCACCGACTACGAGGACTCCGACTTCTGGCTCGATGCGCTGCGAAGGAGGACCGCGTAATGTTCCGCATCACCAAGGAATTCCACTTCTCAGCCTCGCATCAGCTCACCTCGTTGCCACCCGATCACCAATGCGCGCGCCTGCACGGGCATAACTACATCGTTGAAGTGGAGCTTTCAGCGAATGGACTGAACGACAACGGCTTCGTGCGCGACTATCACGATTTGGCGCCATTCAAACGCTACATCGACGAGAGCTTCGACCACCGACATCTCAACGACGTGCTGGGACATGAGCAAGTCACGGCGGAATATCTGGCCAGACATTTTTATGAATGGTGCAAGGCACGCCTGCGCGAAACCTCGGCCGTGCGGGTGAGCGAAACGCCGAAAACCTGGGCGGAATACCGGCCATGACCGATATGCATCCCGCAATCCGCGTGAGTGAGATTTTCGGGCCGACGATCCAGGGCGAGGGCGTGCTCATCGGTTTGCCCACGGTCTTCGTCAGAACCGGCGGGTGTGACTATCGCTGTTCCTGGTGCGACAGCCTGCATGCGGTGGACAATCAATTCCGGCATGAATGGGAGATGATGTCCATTGGCGCGGTGTGGCAAAACGTGCTTGCGCTTTCCGGTGGCCGCCCGCTGATGGTATCGCTGTCAGGCGGCAATCCGGCCATCCAGCCGCTCGGCGCGCTCATCGAGCGAGGCCATGGTGAAGGTTACCGTTTTGCGCTGGAAACCCAAGGTTCGGTGGCCAGGGACTGGTTTGCCGACCTTGACGTGCTAGTCCTCAGCCCAAAGCCGCCGTCAAGCCAAATGACGACCGATTGGGCCGCTTTCGAGGCGTGCCTCCAGGCGGCACAAGGCAGGCCGCAAGTCGTGCTCAAGCTCATTGTTTTCGACGAAAGGGACTACGCCTACGCGAAAGACGCCGCTGCGAGATTTCCGCGACTTCCGATCTATCTGCAACCCGGCAATCACACGCCGCCACGCCCCGCAAATGAAGACGCGCCTGTCGACCTTGACGGAATATTGAAGCGCATGGAGTGGCTGGTTGATGCCGTGACCCGCGACAGGTGGTTCGAAGCCCGTGTGCTGCCGCAGCTGCACGTTATGCTCTGGGGTAACAAGAGAGCCGTCTAGCCTAGGCCCGCTTTTCACTGAAACTGCGCCGGCGGATATTCGGGTGGACGGGTTGTCCCACGCTTGACGGCGCTGCCGGGGTGCTTGCGGACTTTCTGCCACCGGCACCAGGAGCGTGGCCAGCCGCTTACGACTCGGAATGTTGCCGAGGCTCGGTTTCGACGGGCGTCGGCTTGGCGCGAACCAATCAAAGGTTAGCGCGAGCCACGGGTGGATAGTGTGGTGGTGCCATGCGGCGGCGCCTGCTGCAGCTGGCAGGGTCCTTGCGGATTCTTGTTGCAAGGCCGAAGGGAGCTGTCGGCCGACAACCATGATCTGGCCAGGACGATTGTCGACTGCTTCCGATACAGAAAAGAGGCCGGACTCGACGTGGCGCTTCAGGGACTGCGAAATGGAATACGGCGCCGGAAGGCACGACCGGACGATATCGTCGCTATACCAAGACGCGTCTGGTCCGCACCGAATCCTGTCTCGACACGACGGTCGCCGATCAACAGTGAAAAATGTAGCGCAATCGGTTCACGATCGACTGAGAACCATGACCGTTCCTCTGCGGTGCTCAGACTGCCGCTGAGTGCCTGGCCGTTCCACTTTCGAAATATTTGTCGAACTTTGCCGCGATGCTCCTGACAAAGGGCCGGCTTTCCGCAGGCACGACGAAGCGGTCACCATCAAGTTCAAGCAACCGCGCAGGATCTTGGAGGGCCGTGGAACTCGCTCGGACGAGAAGTCTTTGGCCGGCTTCGCCAAAGCGCTCCACCAGCTCAATCGCCGAGAAGGCGAAGTCACACATCAATCGCTCGATGATCCAGCCGCGAACACGGTCGTCGTCAGAAAGCGCGATACCCCGAACAGCGGCCAGCCCGCCATGAGCAACCATGCGTCCATACTCGGCGGTCGAAGGCATATTCTGTGCATAGCCCTGGCGAAACTGGCTGATGGATGACGGGCCAAGGCCGATCAAGGTCTCGCAGCGATCCTCGGTGTAGCCCTGAAAGTTCCGGCGCAGTGTTCCGGCGCGGGCGGCAAGCGCGAGGGCATCGCCCGGTTTGGCGAAATGGTCGAGGCCGATTGCTTCGTATCCCTGGTCCACGATCGCCCGCGCCGCAAGTTGCGATTGAGCAAACCGCTCTGCCGGACCCGGCAGCCATGCCTCGTCGATCATCGTCTGATGTTTCTTGAACCACGGCACATAGGCGTAGCCAAAAAGCGCTATCCGATCCGGTTCCAGGGTCAGTGCCTGCGCGACGGTGGAGGAGACACTCTCCCTGGTCTGGTGTGGCAAGCCGTAGAGCAGGTCCAGATTGACCGATTCGACGCCGCGCGAACGAACGCCGTCGACTACCGCTTTGGTCTGCAAAAAGCTCTGCTCGCGGTTAATTGCCTTTTGCACCTTCGGGTCAAAATCCTGGACGCCGAGGCTCGCACGGGTCATGCCGATTTCGGCGAGTGCGTCGAGGCGGGCATCGTCCATATCATTAGGTTCGATTTCGACGCTGATCTTGGCGCCAGGAAGAAAGGTGAAGCTGTTGCGCAGGACGGTTCCCAGCGCCACCAGATCCTCCGGTTTGAGCATCGTCGGCGAACCGCCGCCGAAATGAACCGCGCGAACTCGGCCCTTGCCTGCGACAAGACCGGCGACGGTGGCGATCTCGGCATGCAGTGAGCGAAGATATGTGGTCACCGGTTCGTAGTGGCGTGTCTGCTTGGTATGGCAGGCACAGAACCAGCAAAGCTTGTCGCAGTACGGGATGTGCAGATAGAGCGAGATCTCGTCACCACGTTCGAGCGCCTCCAACCAGCCTCGGTAAACGACGGCATCGACCCCCGCATGGAAATGCGGCGCGGTCGGATAACTGGTATAGCGCGGGACGTTCTCGCCAAGTCTGGCAGCTAGCTCCAGTCGCATGTCGTGGTCCACCGTGTTTGCGTCGCCGGAACTGTGGATGCTTGGATGAGCCTAAGCCCTGATTTCGATCAACCTTCAGCACGGACAAACTGCCGCAAGGATTTTTCTACCGTCGATTGCTATCCTGCCCGCACTGGACCGGTAGAGCGATCGAATGACATTACGGCAGGACAGTCACAGTTCCGGCATTCCCGTTCTTTGCCTGTCTTGCGAGGCACGGCACCGCGGTGTCTGTGGTGCGCTCGAACCAGACCATTTGGCTCAGCTCGCCAAGACGTCGTCGCGGCACAATATCGAGCCGGGGGTCGAACTGATCGGCGACGCCGAGGCGGTCGACTGTTATTCAAACGTGCTTTCAGGCGTGGTGAAGCTCACGAAGAGCCTTTCGGACGGCCGCCAGCAGATCGTCGGTCTCCAGTTCGCGCCGGATTTTCTGGGACGGCCCTTCAAGATGAAAAGCGCGATCAATGCGGAAGCGGCAACAGCTGTCTCGCTATGCTCGTTTCCGAGAGCGGCCATCGAACGGATGATGAAGGAATCACCGGAATTTGTGCATCGCCTGCTCAAGCAGGCGCTGAACGAACTCGACGAGGCACGCGAATGGATGGTGACTCTGGGGCGCAAGACCGCACCGGAGAAGGTGGCGAGCTTTCTCCTCATGATCGCCCGGAACATCGGTTCCAGTGTTGACCCGGCGGCTAGGTCGGCGTGCTTCGAGCTGCCGATGACGCGTGCCGACATCTCTGATTTCCTTGGAATTACAAACGAGACCGTGAGCCGTCAGCTGACCAGCCTGAGAATGGACGGCGTGATTCGGATCGAGAACAACCGCCGTGTCACCGTGGACAGCATGAGCCGGCTGGAACGGCGCTGCGGCGGCCGAGGCGCAACCGCCCTTTGAATGACACCGAAGCTGCATGGCCTACGTCACTTACTTCGTTCGGGGCAGGGCATGCTCGCGTTGGGCTTAGAAGAAGTCGCATAGCGATAGCCCGCTCTCCATCCGATCGCATGAGCCAGGTGCGTTTCGGCCAACTCGTCGGCGAAGCATCCATCCTCGAGGTGCTCGACGTGCAACCGGCTGTTCCAGGCAGGATCGCACTCGGCCGAAGCCGATACGCCTCATACGCAGGGGAAAATCGCCGTTCCCCCGAACCATGAATGTCACGAAGGCAGCGCAACGCTGGCGCTGGCTGTCCCAAGGCATTGAAACGATCGACGTTCGGCAAGGCATCGGCCTACTTTTCAGCGTCACAGAAGGCGCGCTTCCCACACGCCCGCGATCGCCTCCATACCCGGCCAGACCGGGGACGCCGGGCCTGTCCATAAGCGTGGCGGCCGGTGCTGCGCTTCCACATTCGATCGCCACAGTCTGATCGCACCGAACTCGATGCTGCTCGAAGCAAAATCGTGCGGCTCTGACATGGATCAGGGCGAGCAGGCCACGGCTGCGCAATAAGGCACTGCGGTTTGGCGCCCGCCGGAATTGGAAATCGGGGCATGCGATGAAATTCGGCACAGAGATCGTCCTTCTAAGCCTGTTTGCGTTTGCGGCCCTGGTGGCTGCCGGCTTCGGCGTAGATGAACCTTTTCGCCGCCATATGTGGGTTTTGTTCTTCGCCGTGGCTGGCTTCACTGCGATTCTGTTGCGCAACACGGAGTTCAAGCCGGCAGTTCCGATCGACCCCGCCGCTTACATGGATGGGCCGATCCGCTACGGTGCCATCGCCACCGTATTCTGGGGCGTCGTCGGCATGCTGGTCGGCGTGGTCATCGCCCTGCAGCTCGCCTACCCCGATCTCAACATCCAGCCCTGGTTCAATTTCGGCCGACTGCGGCCTTTGCATACTTCCGGCGTGGTTTTTGCCTTCGGCGGCAATGCACTCATCTGCACGTCACTTTATGTCGTGCAGCGGACCTGTCGTGCCAGGCTGTTCGGCGGCGATCTCGCCTGGTTCGTGTTCTGGGGCTATCAGCTGTTCATCGTCATGGCGGCAACCGGCTACCTGCTCGGCATCACCGAGAGCCGCGAATACGCCGAGCCCGAATGGTATGTGGACCTGTGGCTGACCATTGTCTGGGTCGCCTATCTCATCCTGTTCCTCGGCACGATCCTAAAGCGCAAGGAACCGCACATCTATGTCGCCAACTGGTTCTACCTTGCCTTCATCGTGACCATCGCAATGCTGCATGTGATCAACAACCTGTCGATGCCGGTCTCCTTCCTGGGCTCCAAGAGCTATTCAGCCTTCTCCGGCGTACAGGACGCCCTGACGCAATGGTGGTACGGCCACAATGCCGTCGGCTTCTTCCTCACCGCCGGCTTCCTCGGGATGATGTATTATTTCGTGCCCAAGCAGGCCAACCGACCGGTCTATTCCTACCGGCTGTCGATCATCCACTTCTGGGCTTTGATCTTTCTTTACATCTGGGCCGGTCCGCACCACCTCCACTACACCGCCCTGCCGGACTGGGCCCAGACGCTCGGCATGGTGTTCTCGATCATGCTGTGGATGCCGTCATGGGGCGGCATGATAAACGGCCTGATGACGCTCTCGGGCGCCTGGGACAAGCTGCGCACCGACCCGATCATCCGTATGATGGTCATGGCCATCGCCTTCTACGGAATGTCGACCTTCGAAGGCCCGATGATGTCAATCAAGGCCGTCAACTCGCTCTCGCACTACACCGACTGGACCATCGGTCACGTCCATTCGGGCGCGCTCGGATGGGTTGGCATGATCTCGTTCGGCGCGATTTATTTCATGGTCCCGAAATTATGGAACCGCGACCGGCTTTATTCGCTGCGGCTCGTCAACTGGCACTTCTGGCTGGCGACGCTTGGGATCGTCGTCTACGCCGCGGTGATGTGGGTCTCCGGCATCATGCAGGGCTTGATGTGGCGCGAATACAACGAGCAGGGCTTCCTGGTCTACTCCTTCGCCGAAACCGTCGCCGCCATGCATCCCTACTACATCATGCGTGCCATCGGCGGCGCGATGTATCTGTCGGGCGCCCTCATCATGGCCTGGAACATCGCCATGACCATCCTCGGCTACCGGCGCGAGGAGGATCCGATGCCGCGCTCCATCCCCGCCCTCCAGCCTGTGCGATCAGGAGCCAGAAAATGGGCTTGATGGACAGACACGCGGTCATCGAGAAGAACGCCACACTTCTTCTCCTCGGGTCCCTGCTGGTCGTAACAATCGGCGGTATCGTCGAGATCGCGCCGCTCTTCTATCTCGACAACACCATCGAGATGGTCGAAGGCATGCGGCCCTATTCGCCGCTCGAGCTTGCCGGGCGCAACATCTATGCGCGAGAGGGCTGTTACCTCTGCCACAGCCAGATGATAAGGCCGTTCCGCGACGAGGTCGAGCGCTACGGCCACTATAGCCTGGCGGCCGAGTCGATGTACGACCACCCGTTCCAGTGGGGCTCGAAGCGCACCGGGCCGGATCTCGCCCGGGTCGGCGACCGCTACTCGAACGGATGGCACGTCCAGCATCTCACCGAGCCGCGTTCGGTGGTGCCGGAATCGATCATGCCGAGCTATGCCTTCCTGAAGGACATGCCAATCGAGGTGAAGGATTTCTCGACGCATCTGATCGCCAACAGCCGTGTCGGTGTGCCCTATTCAGACGACATGATCGCTCATGCCAATGCCGATCTCATGGCGCAGGCCGATGCGAATGCCGACACATCGGGCCTGGAGAGACGCTATCCGAAGGCCAAGCTTGGGGACTTCGACGGCGATCCGCAGCAGGTCACCGAAATGGATGCGCTGGTCGCCTATTTGCAGATGCTCGGCACGCTGGTCGATTTCAGGACCTATGACGAAGCCGCCGGTTACCGCTGAGGAGAATGGCGATGACCTACAATTTCATGCGGGAGTTTGCCGACAGCTGGGGCCTGCTTGCCATGGCGCTTTTCTTCCTCGGATGCGTTGCCTTTGCACTTCGTCCCGGCAGCCGCAGGCAAGCCGAGAGAGCCGCTCACATTCCTCTCAAGGAAGACTGATCATGGGCAGCGAGCATATCGACGAGGTTTCGGGTATCTCGACGACCGGCCATGAGTGGGACGGCATCAAGGAACTCAACAACCCGCTTCCCCGCTGGTGGGTCATCACCTTCTACATCACCATTGCCTGGGCGATCGGCTACACCGTCGTCTATCCGGCATGGCCGATGCTGACTTCCGCGACCAGGGGTGTGCTGGGGTATTCGAGCCGCAAAGACGTCAAGAATGAGCTGGCGGCGGCCGAAGTGGCCAAAGGCAAATATGTCGCTGCCATTCAGGCGAAGACCGTTTCCGAGATTACTGCCGACGATACGCTACGCGACTTCGCCGTCGCCGCAGGTGGCGCCGCGTTCAAGGTCAATTGCGTGCAGTGCCATGGCTCGGGCGCTCAAGGGTCCAAGGGTTTTCCCAACCTAAACGACGACGATTGGCTGTGGGGTGGCAACGCCGAACAGATCCAGCAGACGATTGCGCACGGCATCCGCTTCGCATCAGACCCGGATACGCGCCTGTCGGAAATGCCTGCTTTTGGGGACATCATCACGACGGATCAGATCAAGCAGGTCGGCGCCTATGTCGCAAATCTCTCCGATCCTGTTCAGGACACAAGCCTGATCGAACCCGGCGCCAATATCTTCGCCGAGAATTGTGCGGCCTGTCATGGTGAGAATGCAAAGGGCAACAGGGAGCTCGGCGCACCCGACCTGACCGACGCGATCTGGCTATACGGGTCTGGCGAAACAGCCATCGCCGCGCAGGTCCGCGCGCCGAAGCACGGCGTCATGCCGGCCTGGATCGGGCGTCTCGGCGAGATCAAGGCCAAGGAACTCGCGGTCTATGTCCATTCGCTTGGTGGCGGAGAATAGGTACGCAAGCCTATTCTCGTCCTCCCCCCCACCGCCAAGCGACGAGGCCCGGCGCGCGCCGGGCCTCGGCATCATCCAGAAACCGATGGGTCTCTGGTGACTGGAGCTTCTCGTGCTCGATAACACGCAAATAGAACGGCTCGAGGCCGATGCGGTCAACTCCGCCAAGACCCGTCAGCCGCTCTATGCCGCACGCAAGAAGATCTTCCCGAACCGGGCCTCTGGCAGTTTCCGCCGCTTCAAGTGGTCGGTGATGGCAATCACGCTGGGGATCTACTACCTGACGCCCTGGCTGCGGTGGGATCGCGGGCCATTTGCCCCCGACCAGGCCGTGCTGGTCGATCTTGCCAACCGGCGTTTCTACTTCTTCTTCATCGAGATATGGCCGCAGGAATTCTTTTATGTGGCCGGCCTGCTGGTCATGGCCGGTATCGGCCTTTTCCTGATCACATCCACCGTCGGCCGGGCCTGGTGCGGCTATACGTGCCCGCAGACCGTGTGGGTCGATCTGTTTCTGGTCGTCGAGCGAGCCATCGAGGGCGACCGCAACGCGCGCATGAAGCTCGATGCCGGGCCCTGGACGGCGCGCAAACTCGTGCTGCGAACATCGAAACACGCCATTTGGCTGGTCATAGGCGCGGCGAGCGGCGGCGCCTGGATCTTCTATTTCGCCCATGCGCCGACCTTGCTCATCGAACTCTTCACCGGCACGGCAGCGCCTGTCGCCTACATCACCGTCGCTGTGCTCACAGCGACGACCTATACGTTCGGCGGGCTGATGCGCGAGCAGGTCTGCACCTATATGTGCCCGTGGCCGCGCATCCAGGCGGCCATGCTCGACGAAAGGTCGCTCACCGTCACCTATAATGACTGGCGCGGCGAACCGCGCTCGCGCCACGCCAAGAGGGTCCTTGCCGCCGGGCAGCCCGTCGGTGACTGCGTCGACTGCAATGCCTGTGTCGCGGTGTGCCCGATGGGGATCGACATTCGTGATGGCCAGCAGCTTGAATGCATCACCTGCGCGCTCTGCATCGATACCTGTGATGGTATCATGGACAAGCTCGGCAGGGAGCGCGGACTGATTTCCTATGCGACGCTGGCCGACTACAACGCCAACATGATGCTGGCGACCCCGGGCGGCTCCGGTTCAGTCAACCCGTCAGTGGTCAGGAGCGCTGACGGCCTGTTCTCCGACAAGGTGGCCCGTTTCCATATCCGCAAGATCTTTCGCCCGCGCACCTTCATCTACATGAGCGCCTGGTCGGCGGTCGGTCTCGCGCTGCTCTATTCGCTGCTGACCCGCGAACGGCTCGAATTGAATGTCCTGCATGATCGCAACCCGCAGTCCGTGACGCTGTCGGACGGTTCGATCCGCAACGGCTACACCGTCAAGTTGCTCAACATGATCCCCGAACCAAGAACGATCATCGTCACGATGCAGGGCCTGCATGAAGCCGAAATGAGCGTTGTCGGCATCAACCTGCCGGCGGATCGCTCCTTTGCCATCCCGGTCGAACCCGACCGGCTGAAGATGCTCAAGGTTTTCGTGCGTCAGCCGGCAGATCAGGTTCGGGGTGCAGCGCAAAGCTTCAAGTTCCGGGTCGAAAATAAGGCAACGTTCGAGTCGGACGAATACACGGCCACTTTCAACGCACCGGAGATCGCCAGATGACCGACACCTCGCGACAATCCCGCGAATTCACCGGCAGGCATATGCTGTTCACCATCCTTGGCTTCTTCGGCGTGGTCATAGCGGTCAATCTGACGATGGCGACGCTCGCAAACACGAGCTGGACCGGCCTTGTCGTCGAAAACACCTATGTGGCGAGCCAGCAATTCAACAAAAAGGCCGAGCAAGGGCGAGCTCAGGCAGCCCTCGGCTGGACTGGCAAACTCACCATCGCAGGCGGTGAGGTCCGCTACAGCCTCACCGATGCTGGCGGCAAGACGGTTGCCGTGCATGGCGTCAAGGTGCTGTTTCGTCATCCCGCCTACGAGGCCGAGGACAAATCCGTCACTCTTGCCGCTGCCTCCGGTCAGATATTCGCCGCGCACCACATCCCCAAGGATGGCGTCTGGATCGTCGAAATCGACGCCGATGCGAGCCTTGCGGAACCCTATCGCGACGTTCGCCGGATCATGATTTCCCAGGGGGCGCTGCAATGAGCTGCTGCGCGCCAGGCGCCGAAATGGCATTGGACCTGGAAAAGGTCACACTGGTCCTGCCTTCTGGCCAGGAAATCAGACTGGCGAGCCGCTCGATTGGCGAAAATCTTCGCCAGACCGACCTCTCGGTGCCGGCTGTGCATTGTGCCGCCTGCATCCAGACGATCGAGACGGCGATCGGCAAGCTGGATCGCGTCGAAGGCGCTCGTGTCAATCTTTCGACGAAACGTGTTTCGGTCCGGTGGCGCGGCGAGGAGGTTCCGCCATTCGTCGCCACACTTGGACGGCTGGGCTATGGCGCGCACCTGTTCGATCCCGAGGCTGACGGGAAGGACAAGGCGCTCTCGGAACTGATCCGCGCCGTCGCGGTCGCCGGCTTTGCGGCGGGCAACATCATGCTGCTATCAATCTCCGTCTGGTCCGGCGCGCAAGGCGCGACCCGCGACCTGTTTCATTGGGTCTCGGCCTTGATTGCCATTCCTGCGCTCGCTTTCGCCGGCGGCATCTATTTTCGCTCGGCCTGGAATGCGCTGCGCCACAGCCGCATGAACATGGACGTGCCGATCGCGGTCGGGGTATCGCTCGCTTACGCCATGAGCCTCTACGAGACGATCAACCATGGCGACCATGCTTATTTCGACGCGTCGGTGTCGCTGCTGTTCTTTCTGCTGATCGGCCGCACGCTGGATCACGTGATGCGGGAACGGGTGCGGACGGCCGTGAACGGACTGGCTCGGCTGGCGGCGCGCGGCGCCATGGTGCTGCGCGAGGATGGTTCGCGCGACTACTTGCCGGTTGGCGAGATCGAACCAGGAATGGAGCTCTTGATCGCGGCCGGCGAGAGGGTGCCCGTCGACGGCAGGATCATTGGCGGGGCGTCGGATCTCGACTGTTCCCTGGTTTCCGGGGAAAGCACGCCCAGAACGGTGGGCCCGGGGGCGCAGGTCCAGGCCGGTACACTCAATCTCACCGGTCCGCTGACCATCGAGGCGACGGCCGCCGCGAAGGATTCCTTCCTGGCCGAAATGGTTCGGCTGATGGAAGCGGCAGAGGGCGGCCGCGCCCGCCACCGCAGGATCGCCGATCGCGTCTCCGCGCTCTATGCCCCCGTGGTCCACCTCACCGCCTTTGCGACGTTCCTCGGCTGGATGGCGGCGACCGGCGACTGGCACCGGGCGATAACCATCGCCATCGCCGTTTTGATCATCACATGCCCGTGCGCGCTCGGTCTCTCCGTGCCGATCGTACAGGTGGTCGCTGCGCGCCGGCTGTTCGAAAGCGGCGTCATGGTCAAGGACGGCTCCGCCATGGAGCGCCTGGCGGGGATCGACACGGCATTGTTCGACAAAACCGGCACGCTTACGCTCGGACTGCCAAGGCTGATCAATGCGCCGTCCATCGATCCGATTATGCTCGCCATGGCGGCCGAGATGGCAGCGCATTCCCGCCATCCCTTTTCGAAGGCAATCGCTGGCCATGCAGCCTTTGCCGGCCAGCCGAAACTCGCGTCCGTCAGGGAGCATCCGGGCTTCGGCATCGAAGCCATCGCCGAGGGCAGTACCTGGCGGCTGGGTCGCCGCGGATGGGCTGAGTGGAAAGCCCGGACCGGCGGCGAAGGCAAACAAGGCTATGGCGGAACCGTTCTGACGAAGGACGGGGTCATTGTCGCGACTTTCGATTTCGAGGATGAGCTGCGTGCCGATGCCAAGGCGGCCATCGAGCAACTGAACGGCGCCGGCGTGTCGGTGGAGATGCTATCGGGCGACACAGAAGCTGCCTGCGGCGAAGTCGCGGAAGCGCTGGGCGTCGAGCGCTTCGTTCCCGCGTTGCTTCCCTCCGGGAAGGTCGAACACATCGAAGCATTGACGCGAACTGGCCACAAGGTGCTGATGGTCGGCGATGGGCTCAACGACACGCCTGCATTGGGCGCCGCACACGTTTCGATCGCTCCGGCCACGGCGGCGGATATCGGTCGCAACGCCGCGGATTTCGTGTTCCTACGTAGAAGTCTTCTGGCGGTCCCACTTGCTTTAGACATTTCGCGGAAGGCCGGACTGCTGATCCGGCAGAACATCGCCATCGCGATCGTTTACAATGGCATCGCCGTGCCGGTCGCCATTCTGGGGCACGTTACGCCACTGATCGCGGCGGTCGCGATGTCCGCCTCCTCCCTCCTGGTCATCGGCAATGCGCTACGCCTGCAAGGTTTCGTGTCACATGCATCGGTGCAAGATGCCCGACATGACAGGCGCTCCGACATTGGCGCACTGGCACAATCCTCATGACGACGCTCGCCTACCTCATACCTGTGGCCCTGTTCCTCGGAGCGCTTGGGCTGGCCGGATTCCTGTGGGCCTTGAGGAGCGGCCAATATGAAGATCTCGATGGCGCCGCCGAGCGGATCCTGATCGACCGCGACGAGCCGCGCAGTTGACCCAGCCAGCCCTGCGACGTCTCGCTCGAATATTTTCCGCGGTTGCTTCGCGTCATGCCGATTTCCGCGCGCGACGGGTGCGAACGGATCAGCCAGAATACGTTGCCGAACTTTCGGCCAGGAAAGGGCCGCACCGAACGGGAAGCCGGCCATTCCATGATGACCTGACCAGACCATGGCGTGGCGATCGACCAGTCGACCGTGAACCCGCCGTTGCCGCGTTTATCGAGCCTGGTTGATCCACATCAGGGTTATCTCTTCATAGGCATGGTTTATTGAGCATTTTTGAACGGAGAACGGATGTCTAACGGACGGTTAGGTCGCGTGGAGACGCTTGGGGAGATGAGCCGCAAACCGTGGATCGATTGCGATGCGTTCCAGTGCCCTTCGTCGCAGATAGCCGACGCAATGGCGGCACGCTGATGGCCGGCTCTGTCGATAGATTCGACGTTATTGTCGTCGGAGCCGGGCCGGTCGGACTTTCCTTCGCCGCGTCGCTTGCCCAGAGCCGACTCAAGGTGGCAGTGGTTGAACGGCAGTCGCTCGAAAGCCTGGCGAATTCGGCTTTCGACGGTCGCGAGATCGCGCTGACCCACGCATCGGTCGGAATCCTTCGCGAGCTCGGCGCCTGGGATGCCATCCCCGCTTCGGACAAATCACCACTTCAAGGCGCGCGCGTGCTCAACGGATCGAGCCCTTTCGCCCTGAGCTTCGATTCTCCCAGCGGATCTGGGGAACCACTCGGAATTCTGGTCCCAAATTGTCGGATCCGCGACGCCCTGTTCAAGATTGTCCGCTTCCAGGATCATGCCCGGCTGCTGTGCGGCCACTCGGTCGTCAATGCAACAACCAGCCACAAAGAAGCAGTCATAACGCTCTCTGATGGCAGGCAATTGGCCGCTCGGCTGCTCGTTGCAGCGGATTCGCGTTTGTCCGCGACGCGCGACCTGCTCGGCATTGGCGCCGACATCAATCGGCTTGGCAACTCCATGCTGATTTGCCGGGTGAGGCACGAGCGCGCCCATCACCAGATCGCGGTCGAATGGTTCGATCACCATCAGACCATAGCGATGTTGCCGCTCATGGAAGGCGTATCGTCGCTGCTTCTCACTTTGCGCTCAAGCGAGGCCGACAGACTGCTTGCTCTCGACGACGATTTGTTCCTCATGGAATCGACGAGCCGGTGTCGAGGACGCCTCGGAGAGATGACCTTGGCAAGCACCCGCCATGCCTATCCGCTGGTCACGACCTGGGCGCACAAGTTCTGGGCTCCGAGTGCGGCACTGATCGGCGATGCTGCCCTCGGCATGCACCCGGTGACCGCGCATGGCTTCAACATCGGCCTCAGTGGCCAGAAGCAACTCGCCGATAGAATCCTGGCGGCATGTCGCGAGCGCCGCGACATTGCTGATCCCGACATACTCGGCAGATACGAAAGCCGGCTGCGTCTGTCGGCGGCACCGCTCTATCATGCTACGAATGCACTTGTCGCGCTCTACTCAGGCGAGCACCCGGCGGCACGGCTTGCAAGACATGCAGGGCTTCGCTTTGCCCAATATCTTCCCTTTGTCCGCCATGGCATTTCGGCCATGCTCAGGCGGTGAATCGGCAGATAGCGCTGCCGCTCTGGAACGCTGTCTCGGCCCGGCTTCCTTTTGTCTCGCCGGGCGCGTTGATGCCGTTGGCAGGGCTGCTTCCATGGTGACGTTGCCGATCCTGGGATGATTCGGATCAAGGCACGCGTCCGGGCAAGAGCTCGATGGTCAGACGGCAAGGCCAAGAGCAGACGTGCGCCCCGAAGACATGGTGAGCGCACTGGTTACCCCCGCTGGATAGTTAACCCGTCCTTCAGTGGGCCTGCGTAAGCTTGTCCTCGCGAACAACGATGGGAGCAAGCTGGTCCGTCCATGGCCCCGAAGAAAGTAGACACGCTGGAGGCCAAAATCCGTCAGGATCAGCTTGCTGACCTGAGGACCGGCCTCTTCGTGTCGATGCCGATAAGCGGTATCCTGTCAGGCCTGATTTGGGCGGTGCACGCCCTTTCTGGCAGCGGCTTTGCCGCTGCAATCTGGTTCCTGGTCGTCAATGCGATAAATGCCGCCCGCCTTGCACTCGCGCGTTATCAGCTAAAGGAAACGGGGCGCCATGACGGTTCAGTGGGGGTTTTGCCGCGGCTACGCTGGTTTGGCATCCTTGCTCTTCTGGCAGGGTTTGCCTGGTCCTTCCTGGCCGTCCTGACTGTTGGATACACGACACCTCAAGCACCGCTGCATCTGGTCATTCTGGCGGGCATTTCCGCTGGTGCGGTTACATACGGCAGTTCGTATGCCGCGGCGGCGACCAACTTCATCACACCTCCGCTCCTCATCACGGTGGGTTGCCTTTTGGCGAAAGGCAATTTTGAAGACTACATTCTGGCTTTTACCGTTCTGCTCTTCATGGGCGGCTTGGTTCGAGCTTCGTTTGTTGGGCAAGCACGGTTCCGCGAAGCGAGCCGCCTGAGGCATGAGGCCGAGCGGCTTGCGGCGGAGATGAAGGCCAGTTCCAGGCAGGACCACCTGACGGCCCTTCTCAACAGGCGTGGCCTCGAACACGCTATCGGACGGTTCGAGACCGCGGATAGCCCCTTCGTGGCAATGCTGATTGATCTGGACGGGTTCAAATCCGTCAACGATACCTACGGTCACAGGACCGGTGATGAACTGCTTGTCAGGATCGCCCGCCGCATAGAGGAGGAAGCACCGGAAGGCTCAACGCTCGCTCGTATCGGCGGCGATGAATTCGTGCTGTTTTTTCCTTCAACGAGGGTTTCGCTTTCTGCCAGTGATCTCGCCTCCAATATCATAGCCAAAATTGCCCGCCCCTATATCGAGGTCGCGTCCGTCCGTGTCGGGGCATCGATAGGAATATACTTGGCGCAGACGCCGGGCCTGACGGAAATGTTGTTGCGGGCGGATATCGCCCTTTATACGGCCAAGCGTCGTGGCAGGAACGAATTTTGCCTGTTCGATGCCGAACTCGACAGGGAACTGCAACGCCGCCAGTCCGTCGAACGGGACCTTCATTCGGCGATAAAGACGAGAAGCTTGCAACCTTGGTTCCAGCCGATCGTGAAACTCGACACGGAGGCCGTGGTCGGTTTTGAAGCCTTGCTGAGGTGGTCCCATCCGACTCATGGTGCCATCTCTCCACCCGAAATCATCACAGCTGCACGCGAAACCGGAATGCTTCAGCTGCTGACGCAAACCGTATTCGCCGACTGTTGTGCTTTTATCGACGGCTTGGTGAAAGCTGACTGTCGTGATCTCCGTGTGGCGATGAATGTTTCGCCGCGCGAACTGGAAGCCGGCGATATCGACGACATGGTTTTGGATGGTCTGGCGGCAAAAGGCCTCCCTGCAACGATGTTCGAAATCGAGATTACCGAAGAATCCCCGGTGGACCCGGACAGAGTGGATGAAAAGCTCGGACGGCTTTCACATGCCGGCATTTCCATCGCGCTCGATGACTTCGGCACCGGCTTTTCTACGTTGGCATCGCTCAAGGACAGTCGGATACGCAAGGTGAAAATAGACCAGGGCTTCATTCGCGGCTTGGCCAAGTCCCGAGAGGACCGACTGCTTGTCAAATCGGTCATCGATCTCGGTAACATGCTCGGGATCGAGGTCATGGCCGAGGGCGTCGAAACAGAGGCGGATCGGCAAACCCTGCACAAGCTTGGCTGCCGAACCGCTCAAGGCTTCTTGTTCTCCAAGGCTGTGCCTCTCAGCCAAGCACTAGAAATGGCAGTCAAACAGCACGCGAACCAGTTGTGACCGCTCCCGCCGCGCCGTCTCTCGGGGCCGTGCGCTCATGAATGGTGGGTATCTGAACTTCCTTGTTTGAAGAGCATGACAATCCGTGCTGTGCGTCAGCCGGCGAACAGTTCCTTGTAGCCGGTCGTCACCATCCAGTTCGCACGGTCGATATGGCTGCGAAGAGCCTTGCGCGCGCGGACCGGTTCAATGGACGGGTCGATGCCGAGAATGCGATCGGCCATCTCCTCTTCGCTGGCATTGTCGGCGCAGGCATCCAGGATCCGCAGGTAGATCGTGAAATGCTGCCTATCGTAGGCCGTCAGGTTCTCCGACCAGGGGACTTCGTCGCACAGAGTTGAGTTTCGAGTCTCATCTGTTCCCATTGATCGATTCATGCCTGTTGCGAGCCTCGCCTGTTGAGCGCTGGATGCAACGCAGCATATCCCAAAATGGGATAATCCGAAACCGGGATTAGTCGCTGATCCGGTCTTTACCCGACCGGTTCGCCTACATGCCCAAGTCTCTTCGATCGCCCCGCCACCAGCGGTTTCTGGCCCAGTTGGTTTCCCTGCGCAAGGCCAAAGGCCTGACTCAGGCGCAGGTGGCCGAGAAGCTTGATCGTCCCCAATCCTTCGTGGCCAAGTACGAGGGTGGAGAGCGTCGTCTCGACGTCATCGAGTTTCTCGACTTAACTGCGGCGCTTGACGCTGATCCGTGCGAGATTCTGTCCAGCCTGCGGGCTAACGGGCGCCTGCGCACCTAACGGCTCGCCCCAGTGCTCGTGGACCGAGCCCGCTTTTTCTGCCATTCCGCTGCGGGTGGTCTTTACCAGGCCATGCCGATATAGGATGATAATCCTAATTATGTACGTGACACAGTATCAGTGATTCGGTAGGGTATTGGGCGTGACAGGCCGGACTCAGCACACAAGTGGAAAAATGCGAAAACGCCTATTTGGCACTGGAAAATTATGCGTTTTGCATATTTCATAATGGCGGAGCGGGATTCTTCCGCTTTGATACGACTTCCCCGGATGGCTCGGGGAAGAAGGCATCCGTAGCGGGGTGCGCCATCCAGCGACGCCCGGTGGGGCGGGGTGTGAGCGCTTTTGCGGGCCGACTCACCCCCTCCATCGCGCTGGAACATCCGAGCCTAGTGATTCGTCTGGACCCGACAAGAGTCCAAGTAGTGATTCCTGCGTGATAACGGGCTTTCTTGGAATAACTGGCATGAGCGGTGGGAAGCCGTCCAAAGATTCTGACGAAAAGCGCTTCAACGAGACCGTGAAGCGGATGCTGAAAACACCGCCCAAGCCGCACGAGAAGGCACCGAAACAGCATCAGTCTACCAGCGAAAAAAGCCCTGTAGATAAGGCAGTTCCGAAGAAAGACTCTTAAGAATATTTGCGCTACGGTCCCCTCAACTGAGGGGGGCCACATGCCGCGATGCAGAGTTAACGCCTACTTAATAGAAGTTCGGAAGCTTCATTCACGCTCCAAGGAAAATCTCAAATTTGGGGACTTTGATGGAGCCTCAGACCTTCGGACCGAATTGCTCAAAATCATGGGGAAATTGGCACGTTACAGTAAGGTGCCGCTTTACCAGAAGGTATTTCGAATTTCCCTGGTGGGTCCCAGTTCCCGCGTGGGGCCGATCAAGGGGATAATCCATTCTGGCGACTACGGAATCGAGACGGACATCATCGATTCGGATAGTGGCGTCGTTTCCTACAAAAAGAAGAAGACCGAGTCGCTTCCAGATCCGTTCTATTTTCACATGGAACTACCTCCTGACGAAAAGCGCGGCATCTTGTGCCTACAGCAATCGGGCCTTAGTGGCGTGAAGGCACTTTTCGAAACAGTTGTAGGTGGGCAATTCCAGAAGTTTTTCAGCGAATACAAACTTCATATTCGCAATCTAACGATGGCGGATGCGCTGGCCAACTACATAAAGAACGGTATAGTGGAAGAAATCGGCGTCGAAAAGCACGAGATACCTGCCGACATAGCTGACCGCTTTGGCGGCTCTCATAAAACATATAAAGGAAAGTTCACCTACTCTATCAAACCAGATCAGCCGTTCTTCAAGCGTGGTGGTTTGATCGCATTCTCGAAGGGAGAAAAGACACTTGATGATATTTTCGACTTCGACGAACATGGTTTTGACGTGGTCAAGACGAAAATTCGTGTTCGAGGTGAGTTAAAGACAGTAAACCTTACACAGCCGGAGACGATCAGTACCTCTTTCGACATTACAGATGATGTGACAATTGGGGTTGACGGACGCCCCACATTGAAAAGCATTGCAAGAGAATTTCAAAAGATAGTTGAAGAGACCGCCGAGAGGGGAGGAATTGCATTGTGACCAGCAAAATCGATGTGCGAATGATTCTTATCGATCATTTCGACACTTTCAGAGATGAGGCAACCGGAAAAGTAAGTTATCCTGACTATATCCTGATGGTTGGAGTGCCGGCGATTGCAGCACTTATTTTTCTGATACTAGGAATCCAGATTGGAGATATGGTTGTCGGAACCCTCGTCTCGGTCTTTGCGATATTCGCCGGTCTTCTATTCAACGTACAAGTTCTGATGTATTCGTTCTCGGACGATGAATCGGCAAAGAACAAGAGCATTAGGGACAGACTCTTACACCAGAGCTTTGCAAACATTTCGTACGCAATTGTGGTTTCCTTGTTGATTGTTTTTCTACTTACAGTAATATTGTTCGTTGATGGGATACCTCAGCGAATCGTAGAGACGCTGATAGTTTTCTTCGCGAGTAACTTCTTCCTCTCGCTTTTGATGGTTCTGAAGCGGATGCACGTTCTTCTTAGGGCTAAGTTTGGCGGTTAGATTTTTTTCGCTTCCACATCAGCCTTCGCGCCTTCTGCTTAGGCGAGATCGCCTTCGTTAATCCGCCGATAGGTAAGGCGCTTGCCTTCGATCATTGCAAGCAACTGGTCGTGGCGCTCGGTGTCGGTGACGCCAAGAGCGGTGCGGCGATTGTAGCGGAAATCGAACTCGGCCAACTAGCGGTGAAGATGGGCTTCGCCGCAATGCTGGTAGACACCGACCATGCCGCGCTTGAAGACTGAAAACACGTTCTCAATCGTGTTCGAATGGATCGACACGCCATTCTCATAGCGAACGTATTCGCCAGCGGAATGATTGGTCGTCTTGTGTGAGGCGTATTCCTCGCCAGTGGTGGTGTAGAGTTTTGACTGGTCGGTATAGAGCGTCGAATTTCGGTCGGCATTACGGACCAGGATATCGCGCACAACGGCCTTGGTGGCGTGGCTGGACGTGAACCATGCGGGCTTTGCCGCCACGCTCGACAAGGCCGATAACGGTGCGCTTCGGCTTCATCTTGCGCTTCAAGCGCGGTTGGCCTTTGCGCTGCGGCGAAAGGTAATCGCGATCAACGCGTCCGATGTAGGTTTCGTCGGCTTCTACGGTCTTGCCTTCGCCGCCAAGCGGGCCAGCGGACTTAACGTCGTCCGCCATCGCCTCACGAATCCGGTGCGCCATAAACCAAGCGGTCTTATAGGTAACGCCAAGCATGCGGTGCAACTGGTGCGCGGACATGCCTTTCTTGGATGAAGCCATGAGGAACGTCGCCAGAAGCCACTTGTTCAAGGCGATCTTGGAGCGTTCGAAGACGGTGCCGACAGTGACGGTGAACTGCTCACGGCATTCCATGCAGTTGTACAGGCCGGGGCGGTGCACCTTGCCTTCCATCTTGGTGATGCGGTCGGGATTGGCATTGCCGCAATGCGGGCAGTTAGGGCCATGCGGCCAACGCTGCGCTTCCAAATGGATGCGGGCGGCGTCGGCGTCTTGGAAGATTGGGCTGTCGAGTTTCATGGCTAGGTGCTCCCTGCCATCTTAGCAGAGTTATCATGCTTTGTCACGTATATAATTAGGACGATAATCCTAGGTTGGGCGATTCCTCAACGGAGATCGCAATGGCAGGAGCAAACTTTCCAAGCAGCTTTCACAGGCTGAAATCGAGCGCTTTCTGGCGGAAAGACTCCAGGCTGCAAACGTCGCATTCTCTCTTCGGAGGGAAGGGGCGTGGGCAACCATCGCTATCAAGACAACTCCTGGCTGGCTTTCTTGCCTCGAATCGACCCTGCCGCTGTCGGCTGCAACATCAAAGCCAATATAAGCTACAAAACGGGCGAGCGCATCTATCATGATCCAGGAATATTACGGGGACACGCGCCTCAACCTGTTGAAAGGCGAGCGCTGGTTGTGTTCGGAGGAAGCCGCGCGCACGGCGGCGATGTCGAGTTTCTCGACGTAACTGCGGCGCTTGACGATGATCCGTGCGAAAAATCTGTCCAGCCTGCCGTCCTGGCGGGCGCCCGCGCGCCTGACGACGCGCACCAGGTGCTCGTGAACCGAGCCCGCTTTTCTTCGGCAAGCTCAGGCGGTCTCGGCCATTCGGCTTCGCCCCTTGGCGCGGGCCGCCCGGGGGGCAGGGCCGGCCGGCCGCCGGTCGGGGCGGGGCGCTGGGGTGTTTGGGCGGGCCCGGGG
>NZ_JAMYLP010000088.1:0-24542 GCF_040318085.1 Mesorhizobium sp. M1322 | reverse complement strand
ATGCCCCGCAAACCGGGCCAATGTGGCTCGATTGCGGTTCAAAAAACGCCCCACGCGCCATCTGCGCCAAACTTCGGCTCCCGTGCAAAGCCCTCTCAAGGGGGGAGATTATGCGCGCCGCCGCTTTCGCCAATCTTCCCCGGCCTTGCCGCTCGCCGGCCGGGCACCAGATCATCCCCCTTCGCGTCAAGCAACTGGAACCAGACGCCCCATGACAAGCAAAACCCGAATTCCCATCCAACTTCAAATCAACGGACATCGCCATGAACTGGAGGTCGAGCCGCGCGTCACGCTGCTCGATGCCTTGCGCGACCATCTCGGCCTGACCGGCACCAAAAAGGGCTGCGACCAGGGCCAATGCGGCGCCTGCACCGTGCATGTCGACGGCCAGCGCGTGCTGGCCTGCCTGACGCTCGCCGCCCAGGCCGAGGGCAGGGCGATCACATCAATCGAAGGGCTTGCGGACGGCGATGGCACGCTGCACGCGGTGCAGGCCGCCTTCCTCGAACAGGACGCCTTCCAGTGCGGCTACTGCACGCCGGGCCAGATCATGTCGGCGGTCGCCTGCATCCGCGAGGGCCATGCCGGCTCGAATGACGAAATCCGCGAATACATGGCCGGCAATCTCTGCCGCTGCGGCGCCTATCCGCACATTGTCGCCGCCGTGCGCCAAGCGGCACTGGAGGTTGCGTCATCCATGGAGACCGTGTCATCCATGGAGACCGCGTCATGAGGAACTTTTCGTATCTGCGCGCCAATTCCATCGATGCGGCGCGCCAGGCGGCGGCGCTGCCCGGCGCCATGCTGCTCGCCGGCGGCACGACGCTCATCGATCTCGCCAAATGCGGCGTGGCCGAACCCGAGACCGTGGTCGACATCACCCATCTCAAGGGACTGGATAGGATCACGGTCGACGACCGGGGTGTCACGATCGGCGCGCTGGCAAGAATGAGCAGCGTCGCCGACCATGCCGACATCAAGAGCCGGTTCCCCGCCGTCTCGGAAGCGCTGTGGCAGGCGGCCTCGGCGCAGCTCCGCAACATGGCGACCATCGGCGGCAATCTGATGCAGCGCACGCGCTGCCCGTATTTCCGCGATCCGGCGAATTTTCCCGCCTGCAACAAGCGTGCGCCCGGCAGCGGCTGCTCAGCGATCGGCGGCGTCACCCGCGGCCATGCCGTGCTTGGCACCAGCGAAGCCTGCATCGCCACCTATCCGGGCGATCTGGCGACGGCGCTCGTTGCGCTCGACGCGATCGTTCATCTCGGCGACCGCCAGGTCGCGATCGACGACTTTTTTCTGCTCCCGGGCACGACCCCCGACAGGGAACATGCGATCGAGCCAGGCGAGATGATCACCGCGATCAGCATTCCTGCTTCCGCTGCCGCCCAGCACTCGACCTATCTGAAAATCCGCGATCGGCAATCCTACGAATTCGCCGCTGCAAGTGCCGCCGTCGGTATCGAATTTGAGCCCGACGGAAGGGCGATCAGGGATTTGCGCGTGGCGCTTGGCGGCGTCGCCACCAAGCCGTGGCGCGCACGCGCCGTGGAGGAGGCGCTGAAAGGCAAGCTGCTGGAGGCTGACATCGTCAAACAAGCCAGCCTGCTCGCCATCGAGGGTGCCGTCGACCATGGCGCCAACCACTACAAGATCGAACTGGCGCCGCGCATCGTCGCCCGCGCCATCCTCAAGATGGGAGAGACGGCATGACCGTTCACGACGTCAGATCAAGACAAAGTGATTCGAGGAGGGGTGAATCGAAGAGGGGCGACGCATCGGACGGCGCCGTCTTCGCGGCAGCAGTGGGCGGGCGGCTGTCGCGCGTCGATGGCCCGGCCAAGATCACCGGTGCCGCAAAATACGCTGTCGAGCAGCAGCTCGATGGGCTCAGCCACGCCGTCCTCGTCGAGAGCACGATTGCCACCGGCAAGGTGCGTTCGATCGACACGGCCGCAGCTGAAAGCGCGTCGGGCGTGCTTCTGGTACTGACGCCGGACAATGCGTTGCGCCTCAACTCGGCGACGGACTGGCTGGGCACGCCGCCGCCGGACGCTCCCTATTGCCCGCTGGCGCGCGACATCACCTTCAGCGGCCAGCATGTCGCGGCGGTGGTTGCCGAGAGTTTCGAGCAGGCGGTCGCGGCCGCAGCACTGGTCAAGGTCGCCTATGACGAGACGCCGGCAATCGTCGATCTCGACGATCCGAAGGCCGGCGACGGCATTCCGATCGACACCATGCCCAAGGAATGGGGTGATGCGCAGGCGGCTTTCGCCGCCGCCCCGGTGCGGATCTGCGCCGCCTACAACACGCCGCGCGAATACCAGACGCCGATGGAGCCGCATGGGCTGATCGCGCAATGGCAGGGCGACCGGCTCACGGTGTGGGAGCCCAGCCAATGGCTCGACGGCATGGCCCGGACCTATGCCGAATGGTTTGGCGTGCCGTTCGAGAATGTGCGCCTGGTCTCGCCCTATATCGGCGGCGGCTTCGGCTCCAAGGCGTTCGCCTACGGCTACGGCGCGGTGGCGGCGATGGCCGCGAAAATGCTGGGCCGGCCGGTGAAGCTGGCGGTCACCAGGCCGCAGACCTTCACCGCCTATGGCGGACGGGCGGCAACGCGCCAGACGGTGGCGCTCGGTGCCGACGCCGAAGGACGGATCCAATCGATCGTGCACCGCGGCGTCAACGAGACTTCGGTCGACGGCATGTGGGTCGAGCCGCTCGGTTCGGTCACCTCGATCATGTATGCGACGCCGAATTTCTCGTCGCGGCAGAATGTCGTGCGGGTCAATACGGTGGTGCCGGGGGCGTTGCGCGCGCCGGGCGAGAACCCGAGCGCCTTCGGCATCGAAAGCGCGATCGACGAGCTGGCTTACGAAATCGGCATCGATCCGCTGGAAATCCGGCTCAGGAACTATGCCGAACAGGATCCGGAGGCGAAAAAGCCGTGGTCGACACGGCAGCTGCGCGAGGCTTTCGCTACCGGTGCCGAGGCCTTCGGCTGGTCGAGGCGCACGGCAGAGCCGCGCTCGATGCGCGATGGCAACCAGCTGATCGGCTGGGGCGTTGCCGCCGGCACCTATCCGGTGCGGCGTGCCTATGGCGAGGCGATGGTGCGCATCCTCGCGGACGGCTCGGTCGAGGTCGAAAGCTCGAGCATCGACATGGGGCAGGGCACCTATCCGATCCTGGCGCAGACCGCCGCCGAAGTGGTGGGCGTGCCGGCTGAGAACGTCGTGGTGAAGCTAGGCGACTCCCGCTATGCCCGCGCCGGCGTCACCGGCGGTTCGCGGCTGGCCGGTGTGATGACGGGCGCGGTGCACAAGGCGGCGACTGCCGCGCTCGACCAGCTGGTCGGGCTGGCGATCAGCGATCCAAATTCGCCGTTCCATGCCCTGCAGGCCAACACGCTGGTCGTCGCCAATGGCCGCATCGCTTCACCGCGTGGCGAAGGCCCTGAGGTCTCGATCGCCGAGCTGCTCGGCAGCGTCGGACGCGAGCAGATCGAGGCGATGGGCGACACCACGCCGGCCCATTGGACGGCGGAGGATCGCTACAAGAACAATACGACCATAGCGATGGCGCTGTCGCACACCGAAGGCGACTATTCCCGCCATAGCTGGTGCGCGCATTTCGTCGAGGTGCGCGTCGACGAGGACTTTGGCACGGTTCGCGTGTCGCGCGTGGTATCGGCGCTGGATTCGGGCCGGCTCTACAATCCCAAGCTCGCCGAAAGCCAGTGGAAGGGCGGCATCATCATGGGCATCGGCCAGGCGCTGCTGGAGGAAGGCATCGTCGACCGCCGGCACGGCCGCATCGTCAACAACAATCTGGCCGACTATCTCATCGCGACCAATGCCGACATTCCCGACATCGAGGTGATCTCGGTCGGCATCCCCGACCCGCATTCCTCGGTGCTCGGCGGCAAGGGTGTGGGCGAGCTCGGCATCGTCGGCGTGGCGCCTGCGATCGCCAATGCGGTGTACCACGCCACCGGCAAAAGAGTGCGGGATCTGCCGATCACGCTAGAGAAGCTGATTTAAGCTTCAACGCCCCGTTCTTCGCCACAACAACGCCATTGGCAGGAAACGGGTGGTTTGCACGCGCTACTTCACCCATCTCTGATGCCAGAAGAAGCCAGAGGAGGCAAAGCCATGACCATTCATTTCGATAGGTTCGAAGGCAGCGGTCCGATCGGCGGAAGCGCGCGTCACCGGCTATGACTGGCAGGCATTGGCCGAGGAGATGAGCGGCTATGGCTGCGCCGTGATGGAAAAGCTGCTGACGCCGGAAGAATGCCGGGAGATCGCCGGGCTCTATCCCGACGAAAGTCATTTCCGCAGCCATGTCCACATGGCGCGGCACGGCTTCGGCAAGGGCGAGTATCGCTATTTCCGCTATCCCTTGCCCGAGCTGATCGGCGGCTTGCGCACCGCGCTCTATCCGGGTCTCGCCGCGGTCGCCAACGACTGGAACGAGCGCATGGGCATCGCCCAGCGCTACCCGGACGAACACGCCGTGTTTCTCGAGCAATGCCACGAGCAAGGCCAGACGCGGCCGACGCCGCTCCTGCTGCAATATGGTCCCGGCGACTTCAACTGCCTGCATCAGGATCTCTACGGCGATCTTGCCTTCCCGCTGCAGGTGGCGATCCTGCTGTCTGAACCGGATAAGGATTTCACCGGTGGCGAGTTCGTGCTGACCGAACAGCGCCCGCGCATGCAGAGCCGGGCCGAGGTGGTGCCGCTGCGCCAGGGTGACGCGGTTGCCTTCGCGGTCCACAATCGCCCGGTCCAGGGCAGCAAAGGCAGCTACCGCGTCAATCTCAGGCACGGCGTCAGCCGGCTTCGCTCTGGCCTGCGCCATACCGTCGGCATCATCTTCCACGACGCGAAGTAAGGGGTGTCGTAGACTTCGAAGGGCGTAGAGGGACAGGCAGCTCAGCCCTGAAACAGCGCCAGCTCTTCGGCGGTGAGGTGGCGGGCCTTGCCCTTGGCGAGCTCGCCGAGCTGCAACGGACCGATCGCCACCCGCACCAAGCGAAGCACCTCGACATCGTGCGCGCCGAGCAGCCGGCGGATGTGGCGATTGCGGCCCTCGTCGAGGGTGACTTCCAGCCAGGCGGTGCTGGTGCCGCTGCGCAGGATTTCGATCGACCGCGCCGTCAAATCTTCGCCATCGACCGTGGTGCCGGCGCGCAACCGCGCCAGCATTGCCTCGTCGGGCAGGGCGCCGATCTGCACGTGATAGATTTTGGCGACGTGCGAGGCGGGATCGAGCAGGCGCTGGGCGAAGCGCGTGTCGTTGGTCATCAGCAGCAGGCCTTCGCTGGCCTTGTCGAGACGGCCGACCGGCGACACGAAGGGCAGGTCGAGTTCTGCCAAGCAGTCATAGACGGTGCCGCGGTCCTGCGGATCGTCGCGGGTGGTGACCAGGCCGCGCGGTTTGTTGATCATCACATAGACCTTGCGCTCAGCGACGACGCGGCTGCCGTCGACCTCGATGCGGTCGCGGCCGGGATCGACGCGCATCGAGCCGTTGCGCACGATTATGCCCGAGACCCGGACGCGCCCTTCGGCGACCAGAACCTCGGCCTGCTTGCGCGAGCACAGGCCGAGTTTCGACAGCGCCCGGCAAAGGCTGACGCCCGGGGGGCTGAGGCCTGGGTTAGGCGAGGGACGTTGCCGGCCGGTGTTCGGCCGTGACGTCATCGTCTTGCGTGGCCGTTCCGGCAAGTTCAGGACTTTCCCGCCAGCCCATCTCCAGCCTGGGCGAGCGTTTCCATGCCGTCACCGAGGTGCTTTCGCAAGACACGGACGGCCGCCCCGGCATCGCGGTGGCGGCAGGTCTTCAACAGGTCGCGATGCTCCGACTGCGAGCGGCTGCGATAGTTGAGGTTGGACAGGAGAACGCGAACATAGCGGTCGGCCGCATTGTGGTGGCCTTCGATGAGGCCGAGAAGCCGGGCGTTGCCGCAGGCGCTGTAAAGGGCCAGGTGAAAGGCACGGTTCAGCGATCCCCAGCGGCCGACATTCGGCTCGGCATCGATTTGTTTGAGGACATAGCCGGCCTCGTCGAGCTTCTCATTGCCGAGGTTGGGGACCGAGAGCCGCAGCGCTTCGCATTCGAGCAGTGCGCGGACCGCAAAGATCTCCCTGATCTCGGTAGCTTCCATCCTGGCGACATGCGCGCCCTTGGTCGGATGGATCGAAACGATGCCTTCGGCTTCGAGCTGGCGAAGCGCGTCGCGGACCGGCATGCGGCTGAAGCCGAACCGCTCGGCAAGGTCGTCCTGGCGCAGTGGCGTGCCCGCCGCCAGGCTGCCTTCGGCAATGGATTCCCGCAGCACATTGGCCACCTGTTCCGCCACCGTCAGCGGTCTCTGCATCAAGACGTCGCCAAGTTCACGCAATCGATTCTCCCTGTCAGGTCTTGCCTAACAGAAACCCGCCAGGGTGGATATGTGGATACTCGTATACGAGTATCCGAATGTGGTGTAGTCGACGGGGTGCCGGTGATGCGGCGCGACGTCGCTGATGTCGCGGAATCATCGGCCGGCCCGGCCGGCGAACCTGCTGCGCGGCTTCCGTTCCGTCTGCCAGCCGCTGTGTTTGAAAAATCCTGGCGCTCTACCGGACGGACCCCGTCTCGGTGGCCGAGCGCCAGGACATTTGCAGCGTGTCAGGAAAGCGTCGGCAGTCTCAGGCGCGCCGCTTCCCTGGCTCCGACGCCTTGGCTGATCGCCGGAAGCGCCACGATCGTCAATTCGACCTGGAATCGTCCAGCGTCTCGACGACGAAAGACGCGGCAATCAGGTCGTCGGCATCGAGCCGCAGGGAGCCTTCACCTCCTCGCATCACCGCGGCGACCTTCTGAAAGGTTTTCATTTCGTGCTCGGTAATCCGGGCGCTTTGCATCCTGGCTTTGAGATTAGCGACGCGCAGCCCCAATGTGTGGGACGTTCCTATTTCACGGTTCGACATACAATATGCTCCTCCCCAACCCATGCTTTTGCCTCCCCGCCGGTATTCGCCGTCGCCTTTGCCTAAATATAAGGCATCGTGAATACAGCGCCCCGAACGCGTGGTGGGAGGGAAGGTTCCAGCGCAACGCGGTCACGAAATAATACGGGCCGGCCGGCGGGCTACCCGCAGGAAGGTGGCAGGTCGCTGGGCGCTGACGGTTTTTCTTCAACCGATAGGATACACAGGGGAAGGTGGGCTCAGAAAGATTGACTCTATCCTCCCCGGGGGGGATACGAAAGCAGGCATGTCCGAAGGCGTCCACCGCTCGCATCCCGCTATCGTGAAGCGTCTGAAGCGCGCGCAAGGCCACCTTGCGGCGGTGCTGTCGATGTTCGAGGCCCATCGTCCTTGCGTTGACCTGGCGCAGCAGCTCCATGCCGTGGAAAGCGCTATCAGCAGCGCAAAGCGCGAACTGATCCACGATCATATCGAGCATTGCCTGACCGACACCGCCGAAGCGGGCGGCAACTCGCTGGCGGAACTCAAGCAACTGGCTAAATATCTGTGAGCGGTCAAATACCTGTGAGCAGCCTCGGCGCGCGCATTCTCGACTGGCTCGGGTTCGGGCCGCGCGATCATGCCGCACATGGTCACGACCACGGCAGCGGACCGCACAGCCACGGGGTCATCGATGCGACCATAGCGACGACCGACCGGGGCATCTGGGCGATAAAATGGTCGTTCGTCATCCTGGCAATCACCGCGGCGCTGCAGATGGTCGTGGTCGCGCTGTCGGGCAGCGTGGCGCTGCTGGCCGACACGATCCACAACATCGGTGAGCCACCACCGCGATTCCGCTGTGGATCGCTTTCATGCTGGCCCGGCGCAAGCCGTCGCCGACCTTCACCTACGGCCTTGGCCGTGTCGAGGACCTGGCCGGGATCATCATCGTCGGGATCATCCTGTTCAGCGCCATCGTCGCCGGTTATCAGGCCATCGACCGTTTGATAAATCCACGAATGGTGACCCACCTTGGTTGGCTGGCAGCGGCAGGCCTTGTCGGCTTTCTCGGCAATGAGGCCGTTGCGGTGTTCCGCATCCGCGTCGGCCGGGAAATCAACAGCGCCGCACTCGTTGCCGACGGCTACCACGCCCGCACCGACGGGCTGACCAGCCTTGCCGTGGTCATCGGGGCGCTCGGCGTCTGGCTCGGTTTTGCGCTGGCCGACCCGATCGTCGGCCTGCTCATCACGCTTGCGATCTTCGGCATCGTCTGGCAGTCGGCCCGCTCGGTGCTGACCCGCATGCTCGACGGCGTGGAGCCTGATGTCATCGGCGAAATCCACCATGCCGCCGCGCATGTGCCGGGAGCGCGCATCGTCGAGGCCAAGGCGCGGTGGATCGGCCACAGGCTGCACGCCGACATTGCCATCGCCGTCGAAGAAAGCTTGCCGGTCTGCGAAGCGAAAAAGCTCACGGCAGCACTGGAAGAAGAGCTGTTCGAGCACATGCCGGCGCTTGCGGCGGCGAATATAAGATTGGCGAGCGCGGATGCGGATCCATCCCCATGAACATGCTCACGGCGAACACGACAGGCACTAACGGCCGCTCGGAGCGGCTCGTTTCTGTTACCCTCAGCTGATGTTCCAAATTCTTGTCAGTTCGGGCTTGGTTCGCTAATGTGTTGTGCAGACTAGGTAGGAAGAGTTTGCCCGGAAGGGATATCAGGCTTTTTTCACAACTTGTATTCAAATTGTTTCAGAATATTTTGCTAACGGTAAGTTACGATCCGAAACATAGTTCCTTTTTAGTAATCCAGAAACCCTTTGAGTTCGTTGTTTCTAATGTAGCAGGCATTCGAACTGCTACTGTGAGGTAGCTACCAAAGGAGAGTGTCATGGCAAATGTCGTTAAGAGTCTCGCCACAGCTTTAGCCGGTGGTGCACTTGTTTTATCTCTGTCTTTCCCTTCCAGCGCAGGCGGCATTAGCGTCGGCGCCGGCGCATCGGTTGGCGGCCGAGGCGGCGTAAACGCCGGTCTCGGCGCCTCGGTCGGCGGCAGTGGCGGCATCAATGCGGGGGCCGGCGCCTCGATCGGCGGCAGTGGGGGCGTAAACGCCGGTCTCGGCGCGTCGGTCGGTGGCAGTGGCGGCATCAATGCGGGGGCTGGCGCCTCGATCGGCGGCAGCAGCGGGGTGAATGCCGGCGCCGGTGCATCGGTTGGCGGCAAAAAACGCATTGCCGCGGGTGTCGGCGCTTCGATCGGCGGCCGAAGCGGGGTGAATGCCGGCGCCGGTGCATCGATTGGCGGCAGCAAGGGCGTTACCGCTGGTGCCGGCGCCAATGTGGGCGGCACCGGTGGCATCACTGCCGGCGCAGGCGCCAATGTAGGCGGCTCCGGCGGCATCACAGCGGGTGTGGGTGCCAATGTCGGTGGGACAGGCGGTATCGGCGTGGGCGTCGGTGTTGGCGTCGGCGGCGGAACCCTTCCTGGCACACCCGGCACCCCTGGAACCCCCGGAACTCCTGGAACCCCCGGAACTCCCGGCGTGAGCGTGGTCTCGCAGTTGTCCAGCAGCCAACTGACTCGCATGAAGAAGCGCTGCGTCGACGTGCTCGGGAGCGGCGGCACATACGATCGCGACCTACGTGAGCTTTGCTTGCTGATCGCGCGCCGCTGAGGAGACGCGCAAACGAGGGTGTCGCATCGGCCGTGGAGGCTTAGATAACACTCTCCTGGTCTTGCGGCCGGCCCGCCACTCGCAAGGTGGCGGGCTTCTCGCGATCAGGGTCGCTGCGCTGAGCGGCTGTGAGATGTAGCGCTGACTCGTATTCGTAATTTACTCTTAAGCCCCGTCATGACGCTCACCTGTCGAACCTGGCAAGCATCCGGCAGTTCGCGGGCCGGGTGTTCGACGAAATCGCAGCAGCTCGATCCAGCGCCAGCCGCCGTCGCCCATCGTCTCGTCGGTCGCGACCTGGCAGGCAAAATGCCTGGTATAGAACGCCCTTGGCGCGGGTCCTGGTCGAACACCGGCAGTTCGGCAAACTGGATGTGCATTGATCGGTCTCGTTGACGGCTGCCGCGCAGCCAGCCACAGGCAAGGGCAGGCGGCCGAAAAGAATTATGCCGAGCCGGGAATCTTTTCGGTAACTCCGGTCGTCTTCCGCTGAGACCAACCAATCAGGAGACGAACCATGGGCTACAAACTCATTCGCTACAGCGTGAAAGACTCCGGGCTGGAAGAGAACCGCGCGCTGGTGGCAAAAGTGTTCGAGGCGCTGGATGAGACGGCGCCGCAGACCGTGCGCTATCTCGTGCTCGAACTCGATGACGGCGAGTTCATCCACGTCGTCGGCGTGGGAAACGATGCATCCGCGCTGACCGGGATTGCGGCCTTCGAGGCGTTTACGCAAAACCATGCGGAGCGACGTTCTACCTCGGTCAAGCGATCGCCTGCCAAAATCATCGGCAACTACCATGTACTTGAGGAGGGTAAGGCCGGATAGAGCGACTGTGCTACAGCCAAGAGAATGGACGCCATGATCCCACGGAAGTTCGACCGGCCGGCCCTGGAGGCGATGCTCCCCGGGTTGCGTCCGAAACTGCATCGCTACTGCGCCCGCATGGCGGGCTCGGTGATCGACGGCGAGGACATCGTGCAGGAGACGCTGCTGAAGGCGCTGCAGGCGCTCGACGGCAGCATGGCGGTCGAGCGGCCCGAGCAATGGCGCTGATCGCCGAGGATATCCAGCTCGAACTCGTCGACCGCCTCCGCCTGCGCGGCAAGGCCGAAGTGTCGACCTATTTCGGCAATCACGATCGCATCAGCGACTGGGCGCTGTCGCTGGGTTTTGTCGACGGCAGGCCGGCGATCCTGATCCGCAACCCGCAGGAGCCGGACGGCGCCGTGCGCGGCTTCATGCTGGTCGAATGGCGGGACGAGCAGGTCGTCCAGATCCGCGACTTCCGCTACGCGCCCTGGTGCCTGGTCGACGCGGAGATCAGGGCCGTGGAGGGGTGAGGGGAAGGGCTGGAAATGGTGCTGAGATGGCGCGCGAAAGCGACATGGCCAAGGTTGCGCCATCGGCTGCCTATTTATTGAGGTGGCATCTGGCACAGCCTGCGGTCGCGAGTGGAACCTTCCGCCGTGACCCGGAGGCGACTTCCCTGGTGGAGCTTAAAGCGGACATCCGGCCGCGCTGTCCGCCGGCATCTGCCCCGATGAGCCCAATGCAGCTTGTATGACTCGAAGCTAATATGCTATTCTACACGATGCGCGGACTGCTGGCACTTACTATGCTGGTATTGGCGGCTACAAGAGTAGTCGCAGGTGAGCCGTTGTTCGACTCCATCGCTGCCGGCGACAAGAGTGCCGTGGAGCAAGCCTTGGCAGGCGGTGCCGACGTCGACAGCCGGGCACGCGACCAGGCAACGCTCCTCATCGCTGCTGCTCTCGACGATCAGCTTCCCATTGCGGAATTCCTGCTGAGCAAGGGCGCCGACGTCATGGCGCGCAATTCCGGTGGGTTTACCCCCCTCCACGCGGCTGCCTTTTCTGGAAGCCTCCCAATCGCCAAGCTGTTGCTTGAACAGGGGGCGGTGCTCGAAGACTCGGCTAACAAGTCTGGGGTCACACCCTTGGTGATAGCGGGTGAGGAAAACCATGTCGAACTGGCAGAATTCCTCATTGCGCAAGGTGCGGATGTGAACCATGCCGAGGGTCATGGCTACATGCCGATTACCCGCGCGTTCTGGAAGGGCAATACCGACATCATAAAACTATTCAAACGGCATGGCGCGACGTGCCAGGCGAAAGTCCTCGGCGAAGCGAACGCTGCGAAGTGCGAAGCTATCCACGATTGAACGGAGAACGCAGATGAACATATCGATCAGACTGGTTCCCAATTCGGCGTCGGCCGTCGTATGTGCGCTCACCTTGATGGCCGGTGCAGGCTCTGCCTTTGCCGACTCGGTGAATACCGGCTACTTCGGCGGAGTGGCGATCATGGGCTACGACACGGTCGCTTATTTCACCGATGGCAAGGCCGTGAAGGGTTCGGAAGATTTTTCCTATGAGTGGCTTGGCACGCCGTGGCATTTCGCCAGCAAGGAACACAAGGAAATGTTCATGAGCGAACCTGCCAAATACGCTCCTCAATACGGTGGTTACTGCGCGGGCGAGGTCGCACTCCATGAATCCGTCACCGTCAATGTCGATCCGGAAGCGTTCAAGATCATCGATGGCAAGCTCTACCTGATCTACGACGAAGGGAACGCGGCCGCCTTTGCGGACAATGCCGATGATCTTGTTCCGAAGGGCGATGCAAAATGGCCGGTCGTCGAAGCAAAGTTGGCAGTCGATGAGCCGGATTGGAACTTGATCAATAACCCCTGAGTCTTGCGAGCTCAATTCACTGTCACGAAGTGAAACACCATACCTGTATTGACATAAGAATACCCGTTGCCGGCAGCGTCCCTGCGTCTGTAGACGGGACCACAGATGGGGCGCCCAAACATATTTTCGCTATGCTCACATAAGAGGTCGCGATCGACGTAGACCTTCTCGGTGAGCATTCGTGTCATCGTGCGGAAGACTGCCGTGCCGTCCTGTTCTATCTGCATAATGGCTGGAAGCCCGTCGGGTTCGAGGTTGCCTTTCAAGGTCTTGCCAACAACAAGAGATGCGATTTCCGCGCCGTTCAACCGGTCCTGTTCATCGGCGGTGAAGCCGAACGGCCATTCGGGAAGTCCTGCCAGGCGTAGGGCGTCGATGATCGGCGCCAAATCTTCAGCGTTGCGAAGATGGGCATAGTGATTCCGAAACGCGTCCAACGACCGCAGTCGAGCCAAGGATTCGGTCTTCGTCACCAGCCGGAGGCCGTCCGCAATCGCCGCTTTGGCGTCCTCTGTACGGCCGGCGCGGGAATAGGCCGCTGCGAGCAGAATCCTAAGGCTGCCCGCCTCTGGAGCATCGTCGCGAGCGCGCTCGAGAGTCTCAATGGCTTTCCTGGCGTCCCCGAGCAAAAGCAAGACAACCCCGACAACCTCCCGGTCTATCGGAGCCAGATTGGGATCAAGCTTCAATGCCGTCTCGACCGCCAATGCCGCTTTGTTATGGTTGCCGGCGAACAGCTGGATATAACCAACGGCAATTTGCGTCGCAGCGTCTCCGGAGCCTAATGCGACAGCACGCTCCGCCGAGGTGATCGCATCTTCATAGCGGCGATCCATGACCTGCATAATCCCGAGAACGGCGTAGGGCGATGAAAACTCCGAATCGAGCTCCAAAGCACGGCTTGCCCTCTCATATGCTCTCTTTCGCGCAAGCGCGCTCTGAATGATATCATCGGAGGCAGTGCGCCAAAGATAGACACTCAGCCGTGCGTCGGCGGCGAAGGCCTCGGCGAAAGTGGGGTCGAGCTTCTGCGCCTTCTCATACAGCGCAAGCGCCTCGCGCAATCCGTCGCCTCGACCGGTGCGCGCCTCCCGCTCCGCACGGAGGTAGGTATCATAGGCTTCGAGATTTGCAGTCGGCGGGCGTGCCATTCGCTCGCTCTCGGCTGCCGAAGCTTGGACGCCGAGCGCCTTGGCGATTTCCCGGCTCATCTCGTCCTGGACTGCAAACACGTCCGCGATGCCGCGATTGAACCGATTAGCCCATAGATTGTCGCCAGTGGCGATATCGATGAGCTGCGCGTTGAGGCGGATTTGATCGCCGGTCCGCCTCAGGCTGCCGTCAACGACAAATTGCACCCCAAGGTCACGCCCAACATCTGCCAAAACGAGGGGTTTTCCTTTGTAGGCAAAGACGGAGTTACGGGCGATCACATCGAGCCCGGAAAGCTTCGCAAGGTCGGTGATCAAATCTTCGGTGATGCCGTCGGCAAAATAGTCCTGGCCAGGATCGCCACTCAGGTTCGTAAACGGCAGTACTGCAATGGATGGCTTTTCGAGCGCGGAGAGCTTTTGCCATTGCCATGCAAAAATGCCTGCAAGCAAGACGATGAGCAGCGCTGCTACTCCTGCCAAAATCATGATGGGCGAAGCTGGCCGGCGTGGCGCCGCTAAGATCTTCCCCGCGTCTCCGGGATCGAGCAGAACCCGATAGGCGCGAACCGGATCGGCGATATTCTTGAGGCGCTGCCCTCCGAGATCCGCAAAGCCGACATCCACTTTGTGCACCGCGTGATCGAACGCCGTGCCGGAGATGCAAACACCGCCTGGCTCGGCCATCGCTTCCAGGCGCGCCGCGATATTCACGCCATCTCCATAGATGTCGTCGCCCTCGACGATGACGTCGCCGAGATTGACGCCGATGCGAAACCGGAGCTGCCGGGCTTCGGCGATACCCTTGTTGCGGTCGGCCATCCGGCGCTGGATCACAGCAGCACACTGGACGGCATCGACGACGCTGGCGAGTTCGACGAGCGCGCCGTCGCCCATGAGCTTGATTATGCGGCCGTGGTGTTTCTTGATCTCCGGGTCGATCAGTTCGCGACGGCAGCTCTTCAGTCCCTCGAGCGTTCCTACCTCGTCCTCGCCCATGAGGCGGCTGTAACCAACCACGTCGGCAGCAAGTATTGCTGTAAGCCGTCGCTCCATACGTGCCCTGCGCCTTCCCTGGTCGGTCGAAGCGGCTTTACCTTCAGCCTATTCTAGTCCTGCTTCGGACGCGAGTGTGCGCGACCGTGTTATGGCTATAACTACAGGATGGCGGTGTTACTCGGAATGGCAACGCGCCGGTCCTTCCATCCACGAGTTCTGAACGGAATGCTGTCTCGACAAGATGTCCGCTTAGGTCATCAGCGCCGGCTTGGCTGAGTGTCCGCTTTGGAGACGCCGAAATGCTCTGGGAATGACCGGAATGGGTCAGATCGCGCCGATGCTCCCCAAGGTCCTGAATGTCCGCTTCCACCCCTTTAACGGCTGAAAGCCGACCGTCCGCTTCCAGACCCAATCGAGACGTTGAGAGCTTCGCAGCAAAGCGTCCGCTTCTGGCGCAAAGTGGGCTTCGGCATTGCACCGCCCGGCCAGGCCGGCTCACAATTCCCTTTCGGTTCCTTTTCGGTCAGTTCGAAATCGGAATTTTTTTGTTGCGAAGGCTGCGGGACGGCGCCCTGGACGGCGCCCCTCTCTGTCCTGCCGGACATCTCCCCCACAAGGAGGAGATTGGCAGCGTCTTTGTTCCAGCGTTGGAGCTGGCGAACGCGATGGCGACATCCGATCAAGTGGGCCGGCAGGGGGGGCGACGTAGAGCATCGGCTTCAATACTCCCTTCGCCAGCCACCGCGCCCCACGCAGTCTCAGGGCGTGGTGGTGTGCGCGCAGGTTTCGGCCAGGCGTCCGGCAACGTATTCGCCGGCGGCGGATATTTGGCCGTCGGTTTTCGCCGCTGCAGCTCGGCAGCAGAAGCGCGTCGTAATTGGTGTCGAAGAAGAAGGGAATCGAAGCCGTGGTCAAAGTCGCCCGGCGGTGTGCCCGCCGCAGCCCTTTTGATTGAGCTTGCGAAGGGGCGCGCCAGCCCTCTCCGCAAGCTTTCGGATCAGGCAGATCCAATCGCAATCGCTACATGGCAGCAAGTTCTTAGTCGACGCGCACGCGGCGCGTCACCTGGCCATTGCTTTCCCAGTATGTGTGTTTCTTGGCAATCAAGGGGTCATCCATTGCCGGCTGAATTTGTCCCGTGGTGCTGACCGCGCGCGAGGTCACCGTGTGTTCTCCAGGAGCGGGATTTGCCCAATCCAGGGACCAAATCTTCCAGGCGTGCTCGGCCTCCTCACTGCGGTCGATGGTCGCTGGTGCCCAAGGCCCTTGATCGATTTGCACTTCGACCCGGTCGATCGGCGCCCCCCAGGCCGCGCCAATGATGGAGTAATCTGAGTCTTTCCGGGTAACCTTCGCGGGCGCGGACTTTATCAGCGCTCGCCCGACCGAAGTCTCGGCCCATACGGTCTCGCCGTTGTGGTCTTCCTCCCGGATGGTGACATAGTCACGGGCCATCAGAAGGCTCATGAACCGCGTATCGCGAACCTCGATGCGCTCCAGCCACTTGACGTTGGCGATCCCGTACCAGCCCGGCGCAATGAGCCGGACCGGAAAGCCATTGGGCGCCGGCAAGGCGGCTCCGTTCATTTCATAGCAGAGCAGATTGTCGGGCTTCATCGCGTCGGCGAGCGACATGCTGCGAGCGAAGTTCTGCTGCATCTTGACGTCGCGTATCGCGACCTCGCCTGTGTCAGTACCGAAAAAGACGACCTCGATGCCCTTCTCCATAACGCCGGCTTCCTCGAGGATCGGGGCGAGCGGCGTCCCTGCCCAGCGAGCATTGCCGATGCCGCCGGTGAAAAAGGGAAACCCGTGATTGCCCGAGCATTCCACGGTGAAAACGACCTCCTGCCGCGGCCGCGCCTTGACGTCGGCGAGTGTCAATTTCAAGGGCTTCTTGACCAGGCCGCCGATCTCCATGGACCACGTCTTCTCGTCGATCGTTGGTCGGTTGAAATGCGAGATGCTGAAAAACTTGTCGTTTGGAGTTATCCAGCTATCCAAATCCTCCCAGACAAGCTGCTTCTGAATACCTACCGGATCGGGATTTTCGGTCGGCTGATCCAGCCACGGAATAACTTCCTCGCTCGGCCGTTTTGGAAAAGCGTAAGCCCGACGCGAGGTATAGAGAGCGGCAATTGCGGCAAGAGCCGCGCTTCCTTGAACGAGAAGTTCTCTGGGCTGAAAATCAGGCATGTTGTTTACCTCCCAGTTGATCCGGAACGGGCTGCAACGTGCCTTCGGCCGTAGCCTGATCACGGATAGGCGACACAATGTGAGGTCTGCCCAGCCGGAAGTATCCGGATAGGTCAGACAATCACCGACGCAAGTCAAGCATGTGAAGCATTGGACGAAACACTCTCGCGTTTCGTACGCTAAGAGTGCGCCTATGAGAAGGAAGTGTCCACAACCTGGGCGGGACATGATGATGATTGCAGCATTCGAGACCGATTTTTCCTGTCCTGCCAAAATCTTTTGCCGCTATCGGAAACGACCGCTTTTGGGTCGTTTCCGGACCTTCGCAGGTGCAGTGAGAAAGGCCCGTTCCGACCGCATTTCTGCCGTTCCGATATCGGCCTCACGATCTCCAAGGCACACGTTCACCCATTATTCAGCGAGAAGGCGGGATGGGCTGCCGTCTTCCATGGCGCGACAGGATGGCGGTACGGCCGGCGCAGGTGTATGATGATGGTCTAATACTTCGCATACTTCGCATATTTCGCATCAGGGAGGACAGCATGACGTCTTGGGAAATCAAGGGACGGGAACTCGTCAATTGCACCTGCGAATATGGCTGCAACTGTCAATTCAATGCGCTGCCCGACAAAGGCCATTGCCATGCGGTGGCGGGCATCCAGATTGACGAAGGTCATCATGGCGAAACCGCTCTCGACGGCCTGCGGATCGCCGCGATCTTCAAATGGCCTGGCGCGATCCACGAAGGCAATGGCGAAGCCATCGCTTTCGTCGACGAGAATGCAACCGACCGGCAGCGTCAGGCGCTGCTGCGCATCATGACCGGCCAGGACACCGACCCGTTCGCGACGATGTTCGCCGTCTACGCCTCAACCGTGACAAAGATGAATGAGCCGGTTTTCACCAAGATCGATCTCGACCTCGATATCGACGGCCGCAGGGGCCGCATCTTCGTCAAGGACTACATCGAAACGGTCGGCGAACCGATCCGCAACAAGGTGACGGGCGCGGACTCGCGGGCTCAGATCGTGTTGCCGAACGGCTTCGAATATACGGTCGCCGAGATCGGCAGCGCTTCGAGCACCACCGGCGGGCCGGTTCAGGTGACCACGAAGGACAGCTACGGCCAGTTCGCCCGGCTGCATCTCAACAATCACGGGGTGGTGCGGGCCTGACGCCTCGCATGGACAGCGCGTCGCCACTGGAACGCCTGCTTAGACGCGACCGCGTCATCACGATCGCGGGCGTGGTGGCGCTATGCCTGCTGGCCTGGCTTTATATCGCCGCCGGTGCAGGGCTCGGCATGAATGCGTGGGAGATGTCGAGGCTCGCGCTTTTCCCCCACCAGCAAACTGCCGGCGTGACCCCCGATATGTCCGGCATGGATATGTCTGGCATGGACATGGGCGCGATGGCCATGGCGACGGAATCGCGGGCCTGGGGGGCCGCGAACTGGGCGCTGATGATCGCAATGTGGTGGGTCATGATGGTCGCCATGATGTCCCCGAGTGCGGCGCCGACCATCCTGCTCTATGCGCGCGTGCATCGCCATGCGCTCGCACAGGGTCAGATCCAGGACAAGCTCGCGCCGACCGGCGTATTTATGGCAGGCTACCTCCTGGTCTGGCTGGGGTTCGCCGTCGCGGCGACCGCGTTGCATTGGCTGCTCGAACGCGAGGCCGTCGTTTCCGCGACGATGATGAGTTCGCAGAGCCGCTGGCTTTCAGCCACCGTCCTGATCGCCGCGGGCCTGTATCAGCTGTCGCCGCTCAAGAACGCCTGCCTGTCACACTGCCGGGCACCGACGGCGTTCCTTGCCCGACACTGGCGTCCGCACGCAGGTGGCGCGCTGCGTCTGGGCGCCATGCACGGGGCGTTCTGTGTCGGATGCTGCTGGATGCTGATGGCGCTGTTGTTCGTGGGCGGCATCATGAATCTGGTGTGGGTAGCCGGGCTCGCCATTCTGGTGCTGGTCGAAAAGCTGTTTCCTGCCGGCCCGTGGGTCGGCCGGGCAGTCGGCATTGCCCTGATCGCCTGGGGCAGCGCAACGCTTTTGGTCTGACGGCCAGGGCCGCCTCGATCGGCATTCAAAACGCGCGGAGGAACTTTGAATCCTCGCGTTCGTTTACCGGATGTCGTGGACGCGAGGTTCCGCCGATGAATGTCAGCGACGAAAGGACTGTATCCCTCTGGGCGGCGACCGAAGTAGCGCCCGATGCGGCGTCGCTCGGGCAGAGCGAACAGGTCGATGTCGTGATCGTCGGGTCTGGAATTGCCGGACTGTCGGTCGCCCACGAACTGGCCGTCGCCGGGCAAAAGGTGGCTGTCGTCGACCGCGGCCGGATCGGAAGCGGCATGACGGCGCGCACCACTGCGCACCTGTCGTCCGTCTGCGATGACTATTTTTCGGGACTGATCAAATTGCGCGGTGAGGACCTGGCGCGGATTTTTTATCAAAGCCAATCGGCCGCTATCGACCGTATCCAATCAATCCAGGAGACGGACAGTATCGCGTGCGATTTCCGACGCCTCTACGGCTTTCTCTTTCCGGCTTCCGGCGGCCGAGAATCCGATATCAAGCGCGAGCTGGACGCCGCTCTGAAAATCGGGGTCGACGTCGAGAAGATCAGGGGTGTGCCGTTTGCAGGCTTTTCGGACGGGCAGGCCCTTCGATACGCCAATCAGGCGACCTTCCACCCCCTCAAATATCTCCGCGGACTGGTCGCAGGCATCCGCGCGCGCGGCGGCGTGCTTTATGCCGATACCATCGTCGAAAACCTCGAGGAGACTGACGGCGGCGTGCGCGTAACCACGGTTTCGGGCTTTACCGTGTCTGCCAAATCGGCCGTTGTCGCCACCAACTCGCCGATCAACGATCGGGTCGCCCTCCATACCAAGCAAGCGCCCTATCGGACCTACGCGATGTCGTTCGAGATCGCGCGCGATACCCTGCCGGATGCGCTGTATTGGGATACTGAGGACCCTTACCACTACGTTCGGCTTCAGCCTGGCGAAGGTCGGACCGACTTCCTGATCGTCGGAGGCGAAGACCACAAAACAGGACAGGCCGATGATGCCGGTGATCGCTTCGCGGCCCTGGCGGCCTGGACCAAGAGGCTGGTCCCCGATGTCGGCGTGGAAACCAACCGGTGGTCCGGGCAGGTGATGGAGACGGTCGATTATGCGGGGTTCATCGGCCGCAATCCTGGCAACAGCCGCGTCTTTGTGGCGACCGGGGATTCCGGCCAGGGCATTACCCATGGCGTCGTGGCCGGCCTGTTGATTTCCGACCTGATTCTGAAGGGGGAAAGTCCCTGGCGCGAACTTTACGAACCGTCCCGCAAGACGGCAGGCGCGATCGGCGATTACCTGGCGGAGAATGCGACAGCGATCAAGAGTTTTGCCGAGTATATCGCGCCTGGCGAAATCGATTCCGTCGACAAGCTGCGACCGGGTGAAGGTGCCATCGTTCGCGAAGGGCTCACCAAAATCGCCGCGTTTCGCGATGAGGACGGCACGCTCTACAAGCGCTCGGCTGCATGCACTCATATTGGCTGCCATGTCCACTGGAACTCCCTCGAGCGCTGCTGGGACTGCCCCTGCCACGGCTCGCATTTTGCTATCGATGGCACGGCTTTGAACGGACCGGCCGTGTCGCCACTTGCAAGGGAGTAGGGGAGTAGGGGAGTAGGGGAGTAGGGGAGTAGGGCAGTAGCCAGTAGCCAGTAGCCAGAAGCCAGTAGCCAGTAGCCAGTAGACAGTAGACAGTAGACAGTGGACAGTGGACAGTAGGAAGTGGGAAAGAAGGGGCCATTCCCCCTACTCTCCTACTGCCCTACTGCCCTACTGCCCTACTGCCTTACAATTCCTTTTCGGCCAGCTCGCGAAACGCGTCGGGAACCGAGCGCGATTGGCCGAGCGCGACCGAGGCATAGCCGACCGCCTCCCAGCCGAAGCGGTCGCGGATCTTGTCGATGGCGCGGTCGGCGGTCCAGCGCGCCGCGCCCTTCCTGGTGCCGGGGCGGCGGCGGTCGTCGTCGAGCCCGAGCGGCAGTTCCAGCTGCAGGGCCGGTTGCTTCTCCAGATGCGAGACGGCGATCGCCAACAGCGAGATGGTTTTTCGTGCGGATGATCGACAAGCACCTTGCGCACCAGCGCCTCGGCGATCTCGGCCAGCATCGAGGTTGCCGAAATCGGCTGGTCGAGCGTGGTCGAGCGCGTCACCGAGCGCAGGTCGGCGAAGCGGACGCGGACCGTCACCGTTCGGCCGGGCCGCGATTTCGCCCGCAGCCTGGTGGCGACCCTGTCGGCCAGATGCAGCAGCGCCGGCACGAACACTTCCTCCTCGGCCGGTTTTTTGCCGAGCGCCGACTGCGCGCCGGCCGATCGCGCCCGGCGCTGTGTCTCGAGCTTGCGCGGATCGCGGTTCCAGGCCAGCGCGTTGAGCTTTTCGCCCGCCGCCGGGCCGAGCAGGCGCTCCAGTGACCAGCCGGGCGTCTTCGCCAGCTCGCCGCTGGTGTTGACGCCGATGCCGGCCAGCCGCTCCCTGGTCACCGGCCCGACGCCCCACATCAACTCGACCGGCAGATCGTGCAGAAACTCCAGCTCGTGGCGCGGATCGACGACTACCAGCCCGTCGGGCTTGGCCACTTGCGAGGCGATCTTGGCCAGATGCTTGGTGCGCGCCACGCCGACCGAGATCGGCAGGCCAAGCTCTGCCCGCACGCGGCGGCGGATAGTTGTGGCGATCTCGGCCGGCGGGCCGAACAGATGGGTGCAGCCGGCGACATCGGCAAAGGCCTCATCGATGGAAATCCGCTCGACCAGCGGCGTGAAATCGCCGAGCACCTTGATGGCGGCATCGCCCAGCCGCTGATAATCCTTGAAATGGCCGCCGACGAAAATCAGCCCGGGGCAGAGTTCCCGGGCGCGCCGCCCTGGCATGCCGCCCCGCACGCCAAATGCCTTGGCCTCGTAGGAGGCGGCCAGCACCACACCGCCGCCGACGGCGATCGGCTTGCCGCTTAGGGTCGGGTCGAGCAACTGTTCGACCGAGGCATAGAAGGCGTCCAGATCAGCGTGGAGGATGTTGGCTTCCATCCGGCCCGTTCGCCCGCAGCGGTTCGAACGCCGCATTGTCTTGAGGTGGTTCGTATGGAACATAAAGAGAAGATTGCCGATGGATTGTCAAGGAGCGTGGAAGGCAGGCGGAGGGCAATCGCTTCAGGTTTGCGCTGCCCCTCATCGCCCTGCCGGGCAGTTCTCCCCGTATAGGGAACGGGGCGAAGGACGCTCTCATCGATGGTTTCGCCAATCACCAACGTTGCAGGAAAGTGCCGAGGTTGCGGACAGCCCCTTCGCCCCGTCCCTATACGGGGAGAAGGTGCCGGCAGGCGGATGAGGGGCAGCGCCGACTTCGGCAATCAGCCGATCGAGCGTTATAGCGCCATCTTGTAGCCGAGATGGCTGGCGGTAAAGCCGAGGCGCTCGTAGAAAGCGTGCGCCTTCTGTCGGCTCTTGTCGGTGGTGAGCTGAACGAAGCTGCAGTTTCGCGAACGGCACGCTTCAATCGCCCATTCGATCATCTGCTTGCCGACACCGCGACACCTCCATTGTCGCGCGACGCGAACGCCTTCGATCTGCCCGCGCCAGGCGCCTTTCCTCGAAATACCCGGAATGAAGCTGAGCTGCGGGGTTCCGATCACTTGCCCCGCTTCGACAGCCACCGCCAGCAGCTGGTTGGGATCGGCATCGATTGCCTGGAAGGCATCGACATAGGACGGCGCGAGCGGCGTCGACGGGTTTTCGCGGGCCACGCCGAGCGCGTCGTCAGCAAGCATTGCAACAATCGCCGGCAGGTCGGGCGCTTGTGCGCGACGGAACTCAATCTCGCTCATTGCGGGGAGACATACGGCGCGGGCTTGGCGACGGCAAGAGCGATCCAGGCATTCGCTAGCCAATGACGTCGGCGATCCTCCGGCTTACGCGGCCCGCTGCGCCCAGAGGCGGTGGCCGTAGCGGCGGAAGAAGCGCGCCAGGAGCCGCTGCTTGGCGCGGGCGAGATCGGCGCCGCGTCTTTCTTGGCGCCAGCGCGGCATGTTGCGATAACAGGCGATGAAGCGGGCGGCGTCCTCGAGCGCCTCCTCGGCCGACTGCGCCGGGCGGATCGCCGCCTGGAACAGCGCCTCGCCATGCTTCAACCGGTCGACCATCGCCTTGCGCTGGTAGTGGCCCAGGCGGGCCTTGCCTATGCCGTCGAGGCGAATGGCGGCGAAGGCCGCCAGCATGGCCGGGCTGTCGCCGGTATAGCCGCAATCGCGGGCGAATTGAGCGGAGAGGGCGTCCATCCTGGTTTCCTTGGCTTGCGGCGGCCGCGACAGATGCCGGTCTTGCCGCCCATGCGTAGGTCCGCGGCGCTAACCATCTGTCGGTATTCCATGAAAGCATAACTCAAAAACGTGCGCAAGTTAAACTTTTACTATGGTTGGGCAGAACCGACTCGACTCTTCGGTAAAAACCGATGATGATGCGAACAAAACAGGAACTGAGGCACTAGGGACGATGGCATTGCCGGGCAAGGAAGCGACGATCGCCGAGGTCGTCTCGATCGCGGTCGAGTGTATCGATTGCGGCCGCAACAGATGGTGGAAGCCGGCGGAGCTCAAGCGCTTCGGGGTGACCGCGCAGACGCCGCTGGCGGCCCTTTCGGGGCGCCTTCGCTGCTCGGCCTGCCGCGCCGACGGGCTGCCGGGCGCGGCGGTCGCGGTCCAGGCGGCGTTCATCGACGAGCAGCAGCAGCGCCGTGCCGAGGCGCGGATGCTCAGCGAGCGCGAGGTTCCCCTGGAGAGATCCAGACGGGCTTGAAGGTGGAAACGCCATCTCCCCCTTGCGGGGGAGATAATGCCCGCCGCCCTAGTACCCCAGCAGTTCCTTGAGTGGGATGACGCGCCAGACGTGCTTGATTGCGTAGCGGTTGAAGGTCAGCGTCTTCGGTGGATTGTATTGCTCGACGACCAGCTCGGCGGCGGCGCGCTTGACCAGCTTCTTGATGAAGGCCTTGCCGTTGCGCTCGTTTTCCTCGGGAAACATCTCGATCACCACATGGTCGCCGGGCACGGCGTCGCGGCCGCCGCAATAGAGCATCTCGCCGGGCTCGTAGCGCGGCACCATCGAGTCGGAGAGCACATGCAGCGCAAACACCTTGCGCAAATGGGCGATACCGGGCGGGCGCTGGACATAGCCGGCGACCTCGCCGTTGAAGGTGAAATCGCCGTCGTCGCCGCCGACCGCCGCGCCCAGAAGCTCGATATCCATCGGGCCGGCGGGCAGGGGGGCGGCGTCGGTGACGATCTCTGCGTCGGCGACATTGTCGGCGTTGTCGAGGAAGACGACCTCACCCTTGCCGAGCGCCACCGGGTCGACGCGCAGGAAGGCGGCGGTCTTCAAAAGGTTCTCGGTTTTTGGCAGGTTGCGGCCGGTTTCCCAGTTGCCGACAGCGGCGACATCAGTGTCGTTATGCTCGGCAATGTGGCGCATCACCAGGCCACGCTGCTTGCGCGCCTTGCGGATCGCCGCCCCGACCTTGATCGACAATGAGGTTTTCGCCATGGCGCATCTGAAACATAAGAATCGGTTTCGTCCATGAAAGAATAGCTTGCATAATTTTTTGAGTTGTGCTTATATACGGCCATGCACAAGTCCCGCTGCCCCATCTCGTTTTTCCATCCGTCCCGGCTGTCCTCCTCCCCGGCCGGGACGAAGCCCGAGGCTCGCGCCTCGGCTCCGGTCGCCCTGCCGTCATCGCAGGCGACCGGCACGGCCCCGGCCGGG
>NZ_JAMYLP010000087.1:0-25735 GCF_040318085.1 Mesorhizobium sp. M1322 | reverse complement strand
CGCGCGCCCCCCGCCGCCCCCCCCCCCCCCCCCGCCCGCCCCGCCCCCCCCCCCCCCCCCCCCTCCCCCGCCCCCCGCCCCCCCCCCCCCCCCGCCCGCGGCCCCCCCCCCCCGCCGCCCCCCCGCGCCCGCGCCCCCCCCCCCCCCCCCCCCCCACCGCCAGATAAGATGCGTTGACTTGTCACTGCCGTGTCGCCGCCTCACTCAGTGAGCAGCCTGCGAATGCTCGCCGCCCGGCTTCGAGATGTCGCTTAAAGCCTCGCCTGCTTCTGCCGCCTCGCCATTCGTCGCGAGATCGCCAAGAGAGATGATGCCGACGACCCTCTTGTCGCGGTTCAGAACCGGAAGACGACGCACCTGCAGGTCGCCTATGTTCTCAAGCACATGCTCGACGTCTTCGTCATCGAAGCAATATTTGACCTCCGGGCTCATGACATCACGCACCTTGGTGTCAGGTCCCATACCCAATGCTACGCCGCGGCTCGCGATATCACGATCGGTGATCATCCCGACCAGCCGGTCGTGGTCGCCCACCGGCATCGCTCCGGCGTCAAGCTTGCCCATGATCTGCGCTACTTCGCGAATGGACTGTTCGGGGTTCGCGACCTGGACATTCCTCGTCATGCAGTTGCCGACTTTCATGGCAATCTCCCTTCATTTGCGAAGCCCGCCGCCGGTTTTGGTGTTGACCTAGGAAACGAACTCTTCGGCGGTAACGTTCCCTCGAATCTGAATGCCCCGCAGGAGGTTTTTCACCTGCAGCCGGAAGGCTGGGAAAGCCTGCGTTGTGGGAAGCTTGCGGTAGATCTTTGACGCGAAGTCGAACCACCTACGGCCGCGCTCCACCGCGCCATGGCTAACTGCCGCGGCAGCGACAAACGCCAACGACCGGCCAAGCTGGAACCCCGATGGGCGATACGACGTTCCAGGAGACAACTCCAGCCAACGGAGAAGTCGAATGCAGTCCTTAGCCGCAAATTCCGCCCGCCACCCCGGCGCGCTCACAATCACCCCGTTCAATGGAACTGTGACGGTCAGGTTCTCAGACGCGATTATTGCCTCAACCGAGCGGGCAAAGGTGCTCCATGAAGATGGGCACGATCCAGTCTTCTATATCCCCTTCGAGGATATCTATTTCGACCTGCTGGAGAGGACGAACACCACAACGCAGTCCCCGCTGAAGGGCACGGCGAGTTACTGGCGGGTCCACGCGGTCGGCGGAGCGGCTGACGACTTCATGTGGGCATACGAGACGCCCGACACGCCGGCAATGGCCATCGCCCGCCATGGCGCGTTCGATCCCGACAAGGCGCGGATCGATGCCGATCCTGCCGAGGATAAGCGACACACGCCTCACATCCCCGAATAGAGCGTCGCTTGAAAGTCCCACATCGGCTGATCACGTCAAAAGCGGCAACCTTTCCCTCATTGGGAGAATTTTTCGTCGAGGACCCGCAGTCCGTCTTCGTATCTCGACGTCGGCGCGCCAATCTGCCTTGCCTGCCACAGATTGTCGACGAGATCTGCGCGCTTGACGGGCAGCGCCAATGGGTTGGATGCTGCTCTGCGCACGAAAGTGAGGTCGTCTTCGTCCGGCCTGCGTGTCATGGCATCGACTGCCGACACGATGGATGTTCCAAAACCAGCCGCCTCAAGCCGATCGCGATCCCAACCGTCGCTTTTCTCAAGAACGTCGTGAAGGTAGGCAACGGCCTTTTGGTCGAGGGTTTCGACAGCGTCAACGACCCGGCGGCAATGTTCGATATAGGGCCGTCCGGTCTTGTCCGTCTGTCCGGCATGAGCTTGTTCGGCGATTTTTGCCGCGCGGTAAAGCACGCTCACTGCTTCGACCCTTGCTGGCCTGTGTGTTGATGCAACCGGCCTTTGCTCCGATGCACGCATGCCTCAAGAAAGCATGTGGCGTGGTAGCCCGTGTCACCGAACGCGCGACGATTGGCTGAAGTTCCAGAGCGCGGGCAAGGCTCCGGTACAAGGCGTCCATCCACTCCAGGACTCTTGGCCCACGCTCGAATGCTGGCCCAGCCACATCGGCGAGCCAAGGACGAATAGATCGGCCGCCCGATACCTCCGTCGGGCTGCCTTTAGCCGCTTTTGAGATCGACCATATCTGGCGAGACGGCTAGTCGCGAGACGGCCCATTAACAATCCCGGAATTGGGCAGAATTCCAAAATCCTGTGACTTGGCACCTTGTGCCGCCGTCAAAAATCCGTCGGCATGGAGACCGCGCCGCAGCAACTCTCTCACGGCCGCCGATCGGCTTGGCATGCGTCTTTCGAAGCGCCAGTTTTCCAATGCAGCCAATTCATCAGCAGTCAGCATGATCTGCAGTCGTTCGGGTCTTTCCAGTTCGGCCATTTCTGCCTCCAGCCACTCAAAGTTAGTATTTAGCTAAGAGTTAGGAAAAGGCTGGATGAGCGTCAAGGTCGGTCAATAAGCCGTTGGCGTGAAAGGCTCAGAGTTAATGTGAGGGGTCGATTGCGTAGCTGCGTGATATATTAACTTATTGATTTTACGGGTAATCTTATGAATTCAGCTTGTTATTCGAGCCGATATGGCACATGCTGATCCCGAGGGACAACCGCCCCTGACAAGAGACTTCTCCATGAGAGACGGGTATTCGGTTCGTTTGTGTCACGACGTTGACCGGCAAGTGTGGGCAGCCGCCCGGTGCAAGGGGATAGTCAATGTCACTGCGGTGGCTGAGACCGTGCGGCTGCGAAACCTCGCAGAAAACGTTGCGCTTGAAGACCTCGAATGCCTGGTGCTGCAAGCGGCCCAGTTCTACGGGGCGGCCATGGAATTCGACAGCTTGACCGTCTTTGAATTAGGCAACGTTTATCGGCTCTCAGCTCATCGCGATGCTTTGCCTGGGAGAGGCAACCTCGATGTTCTGGAGGACAGGGCTGTTTCGCTCTATCTTCGTCAGCCGGACCGAACGCAATAGGTCCGGCCGAGCGTCAGCACAGTCGGTCGGCGGGAAAGGGTTCAGCTTCACGGGCGCTTCCAGTCGGCCGCGTTATCCGCCACTGACGCCTGGACGAAATGCAGCGGCGCCTCAAGCGTCCAGGTGACGCCTTGCTCATGGAACTCCAGCCGCCCGCTGCCGCTGAGAGCCTGCGGCGCCACTCGCTCGAGGACGACGACTCCAAAACCGCGCCCCCTGACAGCGTCCAGAATCGGCCCGTCCAACTCACGCCAGACCAAGCGGAAGGTGTCGGCGCCGTCGCCGGCAGGGACCACATTCCAATCGATTTCGACGCGTCCGCCGCTGCAGGACAGCGCTCCATGTTTTGCCGAATTGGTGGCGAGTTCATGAAAGGCTATCCCGAGATACTGCACGGCATTCGGCTGCAGCATCAGCATCTGCCCGGCCATCGACACACGGGACTGCGCTGCAAAGGCCTTGAGCTGTGCCTGGATGAGCTCGCCGACCGTCGCGCCGCGCCACTCGGCATTGACCAGGAGATCATGGGATTCCGAAAGCGCCATGATGCGCTCCCGGACCTGCCCCAGGAAAGCCTTAGGTGTGCTCGTCAGCCTGCTGGTCTCGCGGATCATCGAGATGATGACCGAGAACTGGTTCTTCACCCGATGATTGACCTCGCGCATGAGCAGTCGGATGCGCCGTTCGTTCTCCTTGTGGGAACTGATGTCGCGCGCAATCTTGGAGGCGCCGACGACCCGGCCAATGGTGTCGCGAATCGGCGAGACGGTGAGCGAGACCGCAACGAGCGTGCCGTCCCTGCGCAGGCGCATTGTCTCATAGGAGGGAACGCGTTCGCCGGCCCGGATGCGGCTGATGATCGAGACTTCCTCGTCGAGACGATCGGGCGGAATGAGCATCGTCACCGGCCGGCCGATCGCCTCGGCAGGCGTGTAGCCGAACAGACGTTCTGCCGCATCGTTCCAGCTGGTGATGATGCCGTTCATGTCCTTCGAGATGATGGCGTCCATCGACGACTCGACGATGGCGGCAAGACGCATGCGGGCTTCATCCCCCAGCGTCTGCGTGCGCAGGTCGAGCAGTGTGTTTATGGCACCGACAACATTGCCCGCTCCGTCGCGAAGCAGGCGGGGGTGAGCCCTGAATGGGACGAGCTCGCCATCCGGCCGCTCCGCAATCGCCTGGTCCCATGAGACATCCCGTCCTTCGCGCAGCGCCACGGCCATCGGACACTCGCCATGTGCCATATCCCGACCGTCGGGATGACGAAGCTTCCACGAACCGCACCATAGGTCCCGACCGACAACAGGACGATGGCCCCAGAGCTCAGCTGCGGCTTCGTTGAAGAAGGTGATGTGTCCCTGTTCGTCGACGGTGTAGATGGCGACGGGCAGTGCCTGCATCAGATCGGCAGTCGGAATCCCCGGGACTCCGAGGCCGATATCGGCTTGTTCAACGAAGTTCACGTGTGGTCGCCATTCTCGTGGATTTCTGAGCGGCTATAATGCACTTGAGCGATTTCGGTCCCCTTTTGCGATTATCACGTCTCCCGTTTTGCCGCCAGCCACGGCGCTTCGTGGACTAACCGACACAGGATCACCCGGCCAAGTTGTCGGGACTGATCGTGCGGGCACTAAATGCGTCCGAGAAGGACCAGGATAATGACGATGAGCAGCACGAGACCGAGGCCGCCGCCACCATAATAGCCGGTGCCGTAGAACGGTCCACCACCCAGTCCGCTGAACCCGCCAAGCAAGATAAGGATCAGAATGATGATGAGTATGGTTCCGAGGCTCATGGTGGTTCTCCCATTCTTGCGCTGCCGCACCATACAAGGGCACGTCCACGCGCCTGTTGATGACGGTATGAACTCCCAGAGGAGCATCCTGTTCCACCGGAAGTAGCATCGTTGTCGCTCGTCCAGCGGGAAAAGCCGGTGGGCTCACAAGAAAGCCCGCCGGCCGGGAGCCAGCGGGCAACAGGCTTTTTCAGCCTCGGACCGCCTGGAGGGACAGGCGATCACAGCAAGAATGCGTGGCGCGGTCCGAAGTTGCGACGGTCGGCCGAAAAAGCCCGCAGCCACTGCCGCGGTGGTGAGGCGCCACACCGCAGGCTTCAACGTAGACGTGAACAACCATTCACCTCCCTTTGTGTGCCGGTCGGGTGCCGCCACCCTTCTTTTCGGGGTCATGAGTATGGTGGCTGTCGCGTTCACCTCCGCCGCCTGAGATCTTGCTGCGGCTGCGCAGATCGGAATCGGCTGGCGGCTTTTCTATCACCAGCGGCTCCTTGGCATTTTCGTGCGATGCGCCAGGACCGCCACGGCGAATGCTGGCGCGGGTCTTCTTCGACGTTGACATGAAATCACCTAACGGTCCTGCTGGTGGCCTTGATGGGTCGTGTTGACCTTCGTGTTGCCCTGCTGGCCCTGTTTGTCGGGATTTGGGGCGGAATGGCCGTGCTGCGTTTGGTCGACAGGAGCCGACTTCTTATCGCCGGGACCCTTAGGGCTCTGGTTCTCTGCCGGGACGGGTGGTGGTTTTGTGCTCATGACGTTCTCCTTTCACTAGCCAAACAAGCAGGCCCCCGAGAAGGTTCCTGATACGAACCGTGCGAGGGGCAAACTCCTAACATTGCCAATTCCGGCCTTGTCGGCGCGTCGCAGCGCAATAATCTTTTGTCAGGGCGTGGGCGTTTCGACCTATCGAAAGGAGCCGACCATGAAACACCAAACACTCGACCAACTGCAGACAATTGCAACAGTTGAGCCCTCGGCGACATACCCGACCATGTCTCGGACGCAGCGGATCGAGCGTTGGGCAAAGCTTCTCGAGCAAAATCCGCGGCGTTGCCTCGGAGCGCTTTCAGGCACCGAATATCTCAGTCCTGAAGCCCGTGCCGTAGCGCGTGGCGCGGGGTCGCCGATCACCGTTGCCTATGAGGATCCGGTGTTGCGCGCCATGGGTCTGAAAGATGACACCTACGGTGAGGCAAAGCGCTTCTTCGAGCTAAGCGACTGGCAGTTGCACAACATCGTCTGTCACTGCCACGTCGGTGCTACGATGCAAGCGCGATGGGCTGCCGCCAGAGTTCGCCGGACAATTACCGGCAACAGACTTCTGGCTTGGCTGAGGGCAAGGTTTGTGCATTAAGGCCAGCGCAGAACGGCGACGACAAGTCGTGATCGTCTCGTGACGGCCGCCAATGCTGGTGGCGTCGCCGGCACCGTAGCGGATGATTGAGCCGACGCCCTGCATTCCGGGCGGCTGGGTGAAGACCTCATGCTTGCCCGGCGGGTCTCCTTGTCGAAGAGCAACCCTAACGTGTCTTGTAGTCGACGGGATTGTAGCCTGCTGCGCGCCAGGGGTCTACGAGAAACCTTTTTGCAGAGACGTCTGTGACATTCCCGCAAATCTCCTCCTTGTGACATGCTCACAGATGTCGTTGGGGAACCTTTTTTGAGGGACATGGTTGGATGTGCGGCCAAAGAATCCGGGCCTGGCCATGCCAAGGAGGTTCGCCATGAAGCTTCGCGAGTTGATGGACCAAGTGAAGGATATGCCACGGGATACTCTGGTCTGTGCCGCCGAGATTGACGAGGCCTTCGCAGCCAATATCGCTGGCATAGAAACAATAGAAAGCGCCCGGATCGAAAGCCGCAAACCGGACGGAACCGAAGCTGTCGAACTCGCCAACGGGAACGACAAGGTCGTTGTAATCCGCTGGTGAGCCCCGGCTCATGCTGGAGCCGTCGCATGCTTGATCACTGAACGCTGGAGGAGCCGCAGACCATGATTCCGGTATTGAACAAAAGACTGTGCGCCGGCCTGATCGCCGGAACTCTGATGCTCTCGGCCGGCGGGTTTGCTCCGCTCGCAGCCCAGGAAATCCCAAACGACTTCACGGCGATCGTGCGCGAGAAAATTCCGGCCGTGGTCGCAATAACCACCCGTCAGATCATCCAGGACCAGGCGACGCTGGACGACTTTTTTAGTCCTTTCGGTGGCCGCGGCCTGGGACCGGCTCAACCACAGGTGCGAGAGGCTCTTGGCTCCGGCTTTGTCATCAGCCCCGATGGGTACATCGTCACCAACAACCATGTCGTTGCCGATGCAAGCGAAATCCATGTCGTATTCTCCGACAAGGAGACGTTGCCTGCGCGGCTCGTCGGCCGGGATCCGGCAACCGACCTCGCTGTGCTGAAGATCGAGCCACGTCCCAATATGACTGCGACCGCCTGGGGTGACTCCGATGCAGTACAACCCGGCGCATGGACGATCGCCATTGGCAGTCCGTTCGGGCTCGGTGGGACCGTCACCGTCGGCGTGCTTTCGGCCCGTTCGCGCGACATCAATGCCGGTCCTTACGACGACTTTCTCCAGACGGACGCCTCAATCAATCGCGGCAATTCCGGCGGCCCCCTGTTCAATGCGCGCGGCGAAGTGATCGGGGTCAACACGGCCATCGTATCTCCCACAGGTGGCAGCATAGGAATTGGCTTTGCCGTACCATCCCGCACCGCCCGCAACATTGTCGACCAGTTGATCCGCACTGGCCGGATCGAGCGCGGTTTCATCGGGGTGCGTCTCCAGGAGATCACGCCGTCGATTGCCGAGGCGCTTGGAATAGCCAGCAGCAAGGGAGCGCTGGTCGCTTCGGTCGAACCCGGCAGTCCGGCAGAGCAGGCGGGCATCCAGGCGGGAGACGTGATTACTCGCTTTAACGGCAAGGACATCCAGAGCGTGCACGATTTGACGCTCGCGGCTGCCAGCCAAAAGCCGGGGACAAAAACGAGGCTGACAAGGAACCGCGGGGGCAGCCAACAGGAAATAGCTCTAACGATCGGACAGCGCGATGATGAGGAGCAACAGACCGGCGCCGTTCCAAAGTCGGAAACGGCCGACACGCGTCTTGGATTATCGCTCAGCCCAATCCCGGATGAGGCTCGCCAGCAGCTCGGACTCCAGCCGGACGCCACAGGCGTATTCGTGCAAGAAGTGGCTCCCAACAGCCTCGCCGCCGAGAACGGCTTGCAGCCCGGCGATGTGATCGTCTCGGCCAACAACCGGAATGTGACGCAGCCGTCGGATATCCAAGAGGAGTGGACGAAATCGCGCCAGCAGAACAAGCCCATATTGTTCCGCATCAGCAGGCAGGGGCAATCGCTTTTCGTTGCCGTTGCCATGGCCAAATCTTGACGGGCCAATCTTGGCGGGAACGCGGTAAGTGTAAGCTTGGCGAGTGAAAGCTTGGCCAGCGTAAGGCTTGGCCGAATAGATCAGAAGCTTTCGCGAGAGGCGACCTTTGGGGTTGGGACGGGAACAACAGCCGACCAAGGCCGTTTCATCCAATGAGTCATTCAACCTGTTGAAAAGATCAGCGCCACCGGACTCGACGTATTCGACAAGACGCTGCAGACCACAAACATCTGGCTCGACGGATCATGGCCGAGATCGGACCGGATCGGCAGATCGCATAGCATGTTCTTGGAGCGGTGCTCCGCGCCCTGCGGGACCGCATGCAACCAGACCTTGCAGCCCACCTCGGCTCGCAGCTGCCGATCCTCGTGCGCGGCGCCTATTACGACCAGTATCAGCCTTCCAAGACCCCTGAGAAGTTGCGGTCGCTCGATGAGTTCCTCGCCAAAATCAAGGCGGAGCTTGAATTCACCCGACCGGTCGATTCCAAGGAGGCATTCAGGGTCGTATCCAAGGTGCTCGCTCACCATGTGGGAGAGGGGCAGATGACCAAGGTTTGGGAATCCCTGCCGGCAGAAATCAGGCGCGTCGCGGAAACTCAGCAAGCGGCGTGAATACCGCCAGATCTCGGCGGTCTCGGCCGTAATGCTTCTTTGAGGAAATAGAAATGCCACTTACCCTTATCAGCCCGGCGTTCCCGGCGGGCGGGAAAATCCCTGAAAGGTATACCCGTGACGGCCAGAACGTCTCGCCGCCGCTGAAGTGGTCCGGTGTTCCGGACGGTGCGAAGAGCCTTGTTCTTGTCGTGCAGGATCCCGATGCGCCGAGCGGGATTTTCGGGCATTGGGCGGTGTTCAATATTCCGCCCGATGCCAGCGAACTCGCCGAGGCGCAGGATGGCAAGCCAGGTCCGTCGGCACTTCGCCAAGGCACCAACGATTTCGGCAATGCCTATTACGACGGCCCGCAGCCGCCAGTGGGGCATGGCGTCCATCATTATCATTTCCGGCTGGCCGCGCTCGACGTGCCGAGCCTCAGTGTGCCGGGACAGGCGGGCGTGCAGTCTGTCTGGAAGGAAGCCCAGAAGCATGCGCTGGAGCAGACCGAGCTGGTCGGAACCTACGCGCGGTAACGCTGGGCCGTGTCAGTCGCCGCCTTTTTACAGCGCGGCCGGGGCAAGCGGTTTTCGAGCCGGGCCGTGGACGACCGAACCGTCGGCGGCGAAAATCGAGCCATGGCAAGGACAATCCCAGGTGTTGTCCGCGTTGTTCCAGGTCACGGTACAGCCCTTGTGGGTGCACGTCGCCGAAACGGGGTGGAGCACCCCTTCAGTGTCTCTCCACGCCGCGATCTTTTCGTCACCCCTGACGATCACACCGCCCATGCCGGGCCCGATGTCGTCGAGGCTTGAGACAATCGATTGGCTGGGGCCATTTTTATGAAAGTCCTCCGGATAAGACCGCGCTGGATTATAGAGCTTTTGCCATGGGGTCGGCCGGGCGCAGATCAAATCCGCGATCATCGCGCCTGCGGCCGTTCCATTGGTGATACCCCAAGCGTTGAATCCCGTGGCGATATGAAAACCGGAGGCTTTGTCCGGATCGGGTTCGCCAGCATACGGAACTCTATCGGGCGTATCATAGTCCTCGTTACACCAGCGCCACGCAACGTCCCCAACCGGAAGGCTCATTCTTGCCCATTGTTCCAGCTCGACGAACCGTTTCGCCACGTCGCCGTCCTGGCCCGTGTCGAACTTGGGACCGAGCGCGACCAGCAGCGGGCCTTCGGCATCACGGCCCATGCGGATGGAATGCGTCGGATCGTCGATGCCGATGAACATGCCGTCGACGGCAAGAGGGTCATCGACCCGAAACGCCATGGCTGTGTGACAGCGCGGCTGGGTCCGGTTCGCCATTCCGACGGGGCTCTTCACTGTCATGTTGGTGGCGACGACCACATGCTCGGCGTGAACGGTGCCGCTGTCGGTGACTACGCGCCAGCGGCTTGCCTCGCCAATTGAGATCGCGCGGCTGTTTTCGAAAATCCGTCCGCCACGGGCCGTCACCGCTTGAGCCAGGCCAACCAGATACATCGCCGGATTGAACTGAGCCTGGTCGGAAAAACGCAGAGCGGCGGCCGTTTCGAAAGGCAACGGCGCGCGCTCCAGAACATCGGCGTCCAGCCCAACTTGGCGCGCGGCCTCTGCCTCGGTCACGATCTCCGCGCGCCGGCCTGCATCGCAGGTGTAGGTATAGGCGTCCTTGTTCTCGAGATCGCAGGGGATTGCATAGTTGCGAACCCATTCCCGGATCTGGACAGCGCCTGCGGAATTCGCATCGGCATAGGCTTGCGCCAAGTCCCGGCCGAAGGTGTCGATGAGATGGTGGTAGATCAACGCGTGCTGAGTCGTGATCTTGGCCGTCGAGCGGCCGGTCACCTGGCCGCCGGTCCGCAGGGCTTCGGCGACGATCACCGACCGACCGGCCTCGCAAAGGCAAAGCGCCGTCGTGAGCCCGACAATCCCGGCGCCCACGACAACGGCATCGGCATGGATCGAGCCCTCGAGCGGGGGATAGTTCGTAGCGGTGGCTGCCGCCACCCAACAGCTTCCCGGTTTTCCCCAGAGAATGGCCATTTCACCGGCGTCCTATGAGTGTCGATGCATCTCCATCGACAACCCACACCGGCGCCAAAACGTTCCCGGGTTTACCGTCTTCAGTCGTTGTTTGGCCGTCCGGAAGAACAAGCGCACCGGGGCGATGCGAGGTGCCGCCCGTCACCCGATCGGAGTGGTCGCTGCGCGCCGCAGCACGTCGGCGCGGGCCGACAGCCCGCGGCCTATCGCGTTTGTGGCTTAAAACACCGCGAGATACTTCAGCAACGAAATAATGCCGATAATGATTACGATAATCTGGGCAATCTGACGAGTACGACCGTCAAGCGGCAGCCGGTTAACAAGATACAGCACCAGAACGATTACAAGGAAAGTGATCAGAATACTGATCAAAGGAGTGCCGGCCATTGTCCCTCACTGCGCATAGAAAACAACGCCAGCAACACCACGTTGCGTGGTCTAGGATTCCAATGCATGCTCAAGCCCTAGCACCGAGTGAGTGATTCGAACAGCTTGGCTAGTGGTGTCGATAAACCGGCTTTGCCGACATTTGGTCGCGCCTGTTTCAGACGATTGGAAGGGATGATGACCTAGCTTGCACGCGGGCGGAACCACACCGAGAAGGCCATCCACCACTCTTTGCAACCCGGCGGCGGGCTAAAGAAGAGTTCGAGCTATATGATGGCCCGCATCAAGTATTCTGGCGATAAACGAATTCGTATCTTGTTTTTCCCTGCGCAATTGCGAACGATGGCATGGATTGATTCAGAGCTTGTCTATGCGGGGACTGCAAGTGGCGCTGGCTGCGGTGATCTTGAGCACTTCAGTCAGTTCTGGACTCGCCGATGACAAGTCTCCCTTTATCTATTTTGCGACCCAAGATCCTTTCACAGAGGGTCTGCCGACGAAGAATGATGTCTATGTCTTTGGTGGCGTGTTTGCGAGCGGGGCCTTCGAGGATACGATCAACGTTTTTGGTGCCGACTATACCGAAAGTTATATAGTCGGAGCCGCATATGGTCGCGATCTCGTCGATATAGGCGCTGGTTTCGTTCTTGGCGGCGTCACCGGCGCGGCCATAAGATTTGGCGAAGACGACGATACATCAGGCGAACTTTGGGCCGGAGCGCGACTTCGCCACCAGGGCCTTGTCATTGGTGATTTGGCGATTGCGCCCGCACTGACGGCTGGATTCAGTGCCGTTACAGGCCCTACCGAGATCGAGCGCGAGCGCGAAATCCGCTACGATGGCGATGCATCATTCCTCGGCTTCGTTGGTGCGGAGCTTTCTTTCAGATTGAGGCAAGCTCCCAACGTCGAACTTGTCTACCAACTCCACCATAGATCTGGCGCTGATGGTACATTTGGGAACATGGGAGAGGGTTCGAATGCGAATGCTCTGGGGATCCGGTATCGCTTCTAACGCTCGCTGCTGTTGGTCCTTTGCCTTCGCCCACGTGCCCCCGTATTGGGCTCACGGTGAAGACGGCGACACCGTCTTGAGGGTCGGCACGATCGCCCTATAGCACCGATTCACCCTCAGGCTATATCCTTCAGAGTGTCCAGCGGCCCTTTCAGTGCAGACCTGGGCTGGATCAACTCTGGCGCAATCAGAAAGGTCTGCGGTACCGTCGGCGGTCCATCGATCAGCTCGAATGCCTTCGTGATCATCGCCTCAACATTCTGCCGCACCATGATTACCGGGAAAGGCAGGAAGGAGCCGAATGGATCATAGTCGTAGCAACCGACGACAAGCTCACTAAACATCTCCGCCGGCCGGCCCGCCATGAAACGCAGCAGACCTTCCATATTGATCGACGAATTGATGAACAGCGCGCGCGGCAGCTTGCCATGGCGTTGGTAAAACGCCTCGAAGGCACGCAAAGTTATATCAGGCGAATACCCGGAGGATTGCACACCGTCTTCAGGGTCGGCGCCCAGCAGTGCCTTTTTGGTCGCATGGAAAGCGGCGATGCGTTCGCGGCTCGCATGGTCGTTGCGGCCGCCAAACAGAAACAGTTGGTCCGGCCGCAGAGGATCGTCGTTGCCGAAGCGGCGGATGATTGCTTCCGTCAGCATCCGCGCGCCTTCATAATTGTCGCTGATCACCGAGTGCGCCTTCGCTCCCGGCAGGTCGATGTTGATATGCCTCAGCCCCGCCGCTTCGCAGACCTCGTGGACGCCGTCCGGATCGGTGGCGCCGACGATGAAGAGCTGGTCGATTGAATAGGAGATCAGCGTCTCGGCGGTCCGCCGTTCCTCTTGCGGGTCGCGGCTGGCGCTAACCACGACCGGGCATTGACCGCGGCTGCGCACATGCCCCTCAAACGTCTGCGCCATGGAGGAGAAGTAGCGATTGTCGTGCACGGGCAGCATCAGGCCGACCAGGCCCGATCGCGAGCGTCGCAAGCCTCGCGCCTGCAGATTGGTGGTGTATTGGTGGAGTTCGGCGAGGCCGAGAATTGTTTGCGCCGTACTTTCCTTGATGCGGCGCTTGCGCCAGGTGCCGTTCAGCACGGCACTCACGGTCGACGGCGAACTGCCCGATAGCACGGACAGATCATATATCGTCGCCTTTTTCTTTTTGACCTGCTGATCCATCTGGCCCTCCCGCCCATTCTGTTAGAGCGAAATTCTGCTTGACGAAAGGTTCTCGATGCACAATAGTTCTTGCACCATCGATTGTGCAAGTGCAAATCGTCGGTGAACGATCGATGGGGAAGTGCCCGTCTTTTTCGGGGAGGTTTCTAACGGCCGCCGTCGTTCGACGGCTCGAGTGTGTTCCCACTAGGAACGTTATGGGAGGAGTACAGATGAAAAAGCTCATGATCGCGGCGCTTGCCGCGACCCTTATGCTTGGCGGATCATTCGCTGCGATGGCACAGCAGGCCGGCAAGGTCGGCGTCGTCGTCAAGATCGGCGGCATTCCGTGGTTCAACGCAATGGAGGCGGGTATCAAGGAGCGCGGCCAGAAGCTCGGGATCGACGCATTCATGGTCGGCCCGACCAGCGCTGATCCAGCACTGCAAGTTCGCGCCATCGAGGATCTGATCGCGCAGGGCGTCAAGGTCATCGGCGTCGTGCCGAATGATGCGAAAGTGCTTGAACCAGTCCTGCAGAAGGCCAAGGACGCCGGCATCATCGTCATCACGCATGAATCGCCCGGCCAGAAGGGCGCCGACTGGGACTTCGAACTCGCGTCCGCGACCGGCTTCGGCGAGGCTCACGCCAAACTCCTGGCGGAAAAGATGGGCGGCAAGGGTGAGTATGCAGTGTTCGTCGGCTCGCTGACGGTGCCGCTCCACAATGCCTGGGCCGATGCGGCAATCCAGTATCTGAAGAAGAACCATCCGGACATGAAACTTGTCGGCGAACGTTACGGCGTCGCCGAGGATGTCGACAAGAGCCGCAGCACCGCGCTTGACCTGATCTCCGCCAATCCCGGCTTGAAGGGCTTCCTCGCCTTCGGCAGCCAAGGCCCGATCGGTGCTGGCCGCGCAATCGAAGAGCGTCGGAAGGTGGGCGAAATATTCGTGCTCGGGCCATTCTCGCCAGGCCAGGGCCAGAAGCTCATCAAAAGCGACGCGATCTCCGGCGGCTTCATGTGGAATCCGAAGCAGGCGGGCGAGGTTTTCGTCACGCTGGCCGACCATCTCATGAAGGGCAACGAGATCAAGGACGGCGATACGATCGAAGGGCTAGGGACAGTCAAGCCGGATTTCGAAAACCGTAACATCATCGTCGATCAGCTGGTCCCCATCAACAAGGATACTGTCGACGATCTCGCGGCGATGGGCCTGTAAAGCCTCCCAAGGCTAGTGGCGGCCGGGCTGGCCTGGGGCGGGCCCGGCCGCAGGATTGCAAACGCGATTGGATCCAGGTTTCAGACCCGATGGCTGATCAGGCACTCGATGGCGCCGCACCACGGCCGCTGCTGTCGCTTCGCAACGTCAACATGACGTTCGGAGGCGTGAAGGCGCTGAAGAATGTCAGCTTTGAGGTGCTGCCGGGCGAGGTGCATTGTCTCGCCGGCGAGAACGGCTCTGGCAAGAGCACGCTGATCAAGGTCATTACGGGCGTGTACAAGCCCGAGGCGGGCGCCGTGATCGACTATGATGGCCAGAGCTACTCCCATATGTCGCCGGTTACGGCGCAGGCCGGCGGAATTCAGGTCATCTGGCAGGACCTCGCCCTGTTTCCCGAGATGACTGTCGCCGAGAACATCGCGTTCCAGACTGTCATCGGCCGCTGGCCGCGGCTGGTGAATTATGCCGAGATGCGCCGTGTCGCGATCAACGCCTTGCAACGTCTTGGTGTTACCCTCGATGTCGATCTAGCACTCCACCATTTTCCCATCGCGCAGCGGCAGATCGTAGCAATCGCGCGTGCCCTCGTCGGCGAGGCGAAGCTCGTCTTCATGGACGAGCCGACGGCGTCGCTCACCCAATCCGAAACCGACTATCTGCTCGACATTGTGCGCAATCTGTCGGCGTCGGGCGTCGCCGTTGTGTTCGTCAGTCATCGCCTGGCGGAGGTTCTCGAAATCTCCAGCCGCGTCACCGTGCTGCGCGACGGCGCCCTGGTTGGCGTCTATCCAACCAAAGGCCTGACCCAATCGCGCATCACCGAGCTGATGACCGGCAAGACCTTCGACTATTCCGTCCTGCATCGCGATTTGAGCACGAGCCCGGTCAGGCTTGAGGTTAGGGGACTGTCGCGACCCGGCGAATTCGAGGACGTGTCATTGACGGTCCGGCGCGGTGAGACGCTCGGCATCACCGGGCTGCTCGGGGCAGGGCGCACCGAGCTGGCGCTGACATTGTTTGGCATGCGCAAGCCGAAATCGGGCTCTGTCGTCCTGGACGGCAAACCCGTTCGCTTCGGTTCCAACCGTGACGCGATCGCCGCCGGCGTCGCCTATCTTTCGGAAGACCGGCTGTCGCTCGGCCTCATTCAGCCCCAGGCCATCGCGGATAACATGGTCATCGCGTCGCTGGACAAGATCCTTTCGGGCGGTTTCATTTCGAGCGATCGCAAGCGATCTCTGGTCAATCGCTGGATAAGGGATCTCGGCGTCAGGATCGGAAAGCAGGACGACGCGATCTCGACCCTGTCAGGGGGAAACCAGCAACGTGTCGCCATTGCCAAATGGCTGGCGACCGATCCGAAGCTGCTTATCCTCGACGCACCGACGGTCGGCGTCGATGTCGGCGCGCGCGCCGGCATTTTCGACATCGTTTCCAAGCTGGCGGACAGCGGCCTCGCCATTATCTTGATCTCGGACGAGGTGCCTGAAGTCTATTTCAACGCGGACCGTGTGCTGCACATGGCTCAGGGACGCGTTGTCGGCGAATATGCGCCGGGCGCCACGACCCTCCAGGCAATCGAGGAGGCGGTCTATGCGTAGGTTTGTCCGCTCCCACGCGACGGAACTGGCTTTGCTTGCCGTTATTGCGGTGATCTGCGTCTTCCTCTCGTTTGCCACAGACCGGTTCTTCACCCTCGGCAACGCGTTTGACCTTCTCAACACCAGCTCGGTCAACATCATTTTCGCCGTCGGCCTGCTCGTCGTGCTGATTGCCGGCGGCATTGACATTTCCTTCGCGGTCGCTGCCTCCGTTGTGCAATATCTGACCGCGACCGTCCTCGGATGGGTCGGCGGTGGCAATTGGATTATCGGCCTCATCATCGCTGGCGCATTGGGCGTCGCGATGGGCTGCATCAACGCCTTCCTGATCCACGGGTTCAGGATCATCTCGATCGTCGCCACGATTTCGACCTTCAATATTTTCTTCGGCTTGCTGATGTTCTTCACAGGCGGCGTGTCGATCTACAATCTGCCGGACTGGCTCACCACCCGCGTCGTGCTGTTCGAGCGGGAGATGGCCGACGGGACCTGGGCGGAGATCACCCTGCCTGTGCTCATTATGGCGATCTGCGTGTTCGCTACCTGGGCGTTGATCACGCGCACCACCACTGGGCGCCAGCTCTACGCATTTGGCGACAATCCGGAGGGCGCGCGCCGCTTCGGCATCAATATCGGTGCCATGCAATTTATCGCCTTCGGCTGGCTGGGCCTGATGGCGGGCATTGCCGGCCTCGTCCAAGCGCATTACGCGCAGGAAGTGGTGCCGAACGCCCTTTATGGGCGCGAACTCGACGTCCTGGCAGCCGTGGTTCTCGGCGGTGCGCGGCTCGGCGGCGGCAAGGGCAGCGTGCTCGGCTGCATTCTGGGCGTTCTGTTGGTCTCGATTACCCAGAACGGACTTAATTTGATGGGTGTGTCGCCTTTCGCGTTCAAGATGATCGTCGGTGCCATCATTCTTGCCGCAATCACCCTTTCGAATACCAGCATCGAACGCCTGCTGCCGTTCCTGAAAAGCAGACGGGTGCCTTCATGACGGTTTTGATTGAACGCGTCCGCAACGCGCTCGGCCCCGAACTTGCAGGTCCGTTTGCCGCGTTCGTAGCGGTCATGGTTGTGTTCGGCTTTGCCGCGCCGAACTTCTTCTCCCGTGCCACCTTTGGATCGGTTGCCTTCCAGCTGCCGGAACTTGGCCTTCTCACACTTGCCATGCTGCTGCCGATCCTGACCGGCGGCTTGAACCTGGCCATCACCTTCACGGCCAACATGGCCGGCCTGACGCTGGCTTGGGTACTGCAAAGCCAGGGAGGCATCGACGCGGGCATCGGCGCCTTTGTCCTCGGCTCGGTCCTGGCCATCGCGGTCGGAGCGCTGAGTGGGCTGATCATGGGGCTCGTCATCGCCTACACCAAGGCTCACCCGATCCTGGTCTCGCTGTCGATGATGATCTTCCTGCGCGGTCTCGGCGAATTCCTGACGCGCGGCGGCGACGTGTCCGGCATTCCCGGCTTCCTCGCGGCGATCGGCTACGGTTCGATCTTTGGCATCCCGGTGCCGTTGCTCATCTTCATCGCTTGCGTGCTGATCTGGCATGTCCTGCTGACGCGCATGAAGCTAGGCTTCAACACCTACATGATCGGCTCCAACATCGAGGCCACGCGTTATTCCGGTATCAACACCCGCAAGGTGCAGGTTCTCGTCTACACATTGTCCGGCGCGATGTGCGCGGTCGCCGGCATCATCATGCTGGCGCGCTTCAATTCGGTGCGTGTCGGCCACGGCGAGTCTTATCTGCTGATCACCGTGCTTGCCTGCTTTCTCGGCGGGGTCAATCCGTTCGGCGGCTTCGGTCGGGTGATCCCGGTCTTCGTTGCGCTGGTCGTGCTCCAGCTTCTGTCCTCGGGACTCAATCTGATGGGCGCAAACCAGCATCTTGCGACGGCGGTGTGGGGCATTTTGATGATCGCTGTGATGATCCTGCGCTGGCTTGCCGGGCGCCTCAAATTCTTAAACACGAACAGAGGGTGAGTGAGATGCATGGTTTTGGGGTCCACACCTCGATGTGGACGATGAACTGGGACCGGTCCGGCGCGGAGAAGGCGATCGCGGCTTCAGTCAAATACGGCATGGACTTTATCGAGATCGCGCTTCTGAACGCGCCGGCGGTCGATGCCGCACATACACGCGCCTTGCTCGAAAAGCACAATCTTCCTGCCGTTTGTTCGCTCGGCCTGCCGGAGCGCGCCTGGGCTTCGGTGCGGCCGGATGCCGCCATCGAACATCTCGAAGTGGCGATCGACAAGACTGCGGAAATGGGCGCGCTGGCGCTTTCCGGCGTGATTTTCGGCGGTATCGGCGAACGCACCGGCCTGCCCCCGACGGAAAAGGAATACGATAACATCGCGCATGTGCTGACCGTCGCCGCCAAGCACGCCAAGAAGCGTGGCATCGAGCTCGGAATCGAGGCGGTGAACCGCTACGAGAACCATTTGATCAACACCGGCGCGCAGGCCGCCTGGATGGTCGAAAAAATCGGGGCCGACAACATCTTTGTTCATCTCGACACCTACCACATGAACATCGAGGAGAAGGGGGCCGCCAATGGCATTCTGGCCGCCCGCGACCACCTGAAATATATCCACTTGTCCGAGAGCGATCGCGGCACACCAGGCACAGGCAACTGCCCTTGGGACGAGATCTACGCGACGCTGGCGGCGATCGGCTTCAAGGGCGGACTTGCCATGGAAAGCTTCATCAACATGCCGCCGGAAGTCTCCTACGGTCTCTCAGTCTGGCGGCCGGTCGCCAAGGACGAGGCGGAAGTGATGGGCAATGGCTTGCCGTTCCTGCGCAACAAGGCTCGCCAATACGGTCTGATCTGAGACGATGGGTGACGGGCAGAAGGCGGACGGCGCGAGGATCGGCGTCTTCGATGTCGGCAAGACCAACATAAAGCTCTCCGCGATGACGCTCGACGGCGTGCTCGTGGAGAGCCTCTCTGTCCATAACGAAGTGCGGCCCGGTCCACCTTGGCGGCAGCACGATCTCACGGACATTAGCGACTGGCTGTTCGGCTCGCTTGCCACTTTGTGCCGTCATCATCCGTTGGAAAAAGTGGTCGGCACTGGACATGGCTCTGCGGGTGTTCTGGTGAACGCAGATCCCGACGAGACTTGCGCCTTACCGATGATTGATTATGAGCAGGACCTGCCACCTGCAATTCGCGATGGCTACGCGCCGCTTTCGGGCGATTTCTTCGATCGCGGCAGCTCGATCATGCTGAAGGCCGCCCACCAGGCGCGCCAGCTGTACTGGATGCAGCAGGTTGATCCGGAGCGCGTCGCTCAGGCTCGTTGGTATCTGGGCTTGCCCCAGTATTGGGCCTGGCGGCTGTCAGGCGTACCATCGGCCGAAACGACGATCCTCTCGGCGCAATCGCATCTATGGAACAATGTGCGCAAGCAGTGGTCGCCCATTGTCGCGGGGCAGAGGTGGCAGCGCCTCATGCCACCATTCCATCCGGCCTGGGGGACGTTGGGGCCAATCCGGCACGACCTGGCGCGCCGGCACCGCATACCGGAAAAGCTGTCTGTCCTGACCGGCGGCCACGACAGCAGCCTGAACCTCTACCGCTACCAGGCGGCGGGCATGCGCGACGCCTGCGTGATCTCTACCGGAACCTGGATTGTCGGAATGTGCGCGGCGACACCTCTCGACCAACTCGATGAAAACCGCGGAATGGTGCTGAACAGCGACGTGACGGGACGCCCGGTCGGCGGCGTTTTGACCATGGGCGGACGAGAGTTCAGTCATGTGGCAGGACAGGGGCAAGAAGAAACTGCGGCCGACGCTGCGCTGGTCAGCTTGTTGATTGAGCGCGGCACCTTCGCATTGCCGTCGTTCGGCGACGATGACGGTCTGTTTCCCGGCAGCGCTGGGCGCGGCCGGTTTGAAGGGCCGCCTGCAGAAACCTCTGCTGAGCGCAAGGCGCTCGCAGTGCTCTATGCCGCGCTGCTGACGACCGAATGTATCGATGCGCTGAACGAAGACGGGTTGGTTGCATTGGATGGCACATTCCTGAGGGATCCGCTCTACGCCACGTTGGTTGCCGCGCTGCGGCCAAACGCCGAAACGGTCTACAACCTCGACTCCTATGGCACCGCTTCGGGTGCGGCGTTACTTGGCGAACATGAAACTCGTGACACGCCGGCTCCCATCGCACTCAGCCGGCCGGCCGCCTTTGCTGGCGATCGTGCGGCGCTCGCAGCCTATGCACAAAGGTGGCGCGAACTGGCGAAGCGAAACAACTTGCAACAGGGCAAGACCAGCAGAAGGAACAATCGATGACTGATGACAGCGCTCTGCGCCGCGAGATGGTGGATGTTTGCCGCAGGATGAACTCCAGCGGTATCAACCAGGGCAATGCCGGCAACCTGTCGGTGCGCTGCAGCGACGGTTTCCTGATCACGCCTTCGTCGCTGCCCTACGAAACGATGACGCCCGAAGACATCGTCGAGATGGGCTTTGACGGGACCTATGTCGGCCGACGGCCCTCCTCGGAGTGGCGCTTCCACCGTGACATTCTGAGGGAGCGGCAGGAGATCAATGTCGTACTGCATTGCCACTCGCTCTACGCCACGACCCTGGCTTGCCATCACAAGACGATCCCGAGCTTCCACTATATGACAGGAGTGGCGGGCGGTACGACCATCCGCTGCGCGGAATACGCAACCTTTGGCACGCAGGCCTTGTCCGACAATGCCTTGGTTGCACTCAAGGATCGACTCGCCTGCCTGCTCGGCCAGCACGGGCAGATTTCGCTCGGCAAGACCATGGAAGCCGCGTTGTGGCTGGCGAACGAGGTCGAAACCCTCTCGCGCATGTATGTCCAGGCACTTACCCTTGGCGAGCCGCCGGTCCTTTCCGATGAGGAGATGGCGCGGGTGATCGAGCAGATGAAGAAGATGAGCTATGGCCAAGCGCCGGATCCGGAGGGAACGAACGATTTGGCGCGACCGCGCGGTGCTGCGGCCTAACACTGCTTTGGCAGATTTTTGTGGAGAGATGCCTGAGGCCGCGTGGGCAGCGGATTGGCGGCGGCTGTGCGAAGGCTGAGGGGCGCCTGCCGATCGTCCTCGTTTTATCCCATTGGCCGCCTTGGGCTCGACTGTGGCAGGTGAAGACTGAAATGTCGCCCTTATGACAAACGTTGGATCAAATCGTTCAGCAAGAGCAGCGACGCCCCGGCGAACACAGCCGCAGCCGCGTCGTCCAACATGATGCCGAGACCACCCCTTACCTTGTCATGCATGGCGCGGATCGGCCAGGGTTTGACGACATCGAAAAACCGGAACGCAAGGAAACCTGCTGCCCACCAGACCGGGTCGAGCGGCAGCATGGAAAGTGTTGCGGCCGTACCGAAGGTCTCGTCAATGACGACGATCTGCGGATCCTCCGTTCCGGTACGGGAGACGACATGCGACGACGCCCATACTCCCACGGCGAATACGGCCATGTAGGCAACCACTACCAGCCAAGGCGATGCAGGTATCAGCACCGCGGCAAGAACCACTCCAACAGCCGCGCCGCCCGTGCCCGGCCATAGCGGAGATAATCCTGCGCCGGCAGAGGTCGCGAGCAGGTAAGCAAGCTTGGGCAGAAATTTACGCATGGCGTTTCGGACGGCTTCCCGTGAATTGCGAATATGCGTAATATCCGTCTTTCCGGTTACTTCCGCCAATGCATGTCGCGCAAGCGCATGGCCTCGCGCCTGACCGGAGGGCGCGCAGCGGTTTTTGCGACAACGAACATGCATAAAAACAAGAACTTGAAGCGCGTCGCATGAATCCAATCAGCCGCGACGCGCTTTGGACCGCCGATCGAGTTGCGACAGCGGACACAACGGGCATCGCGCCTCGATCGGCGCCGACGGGCTGGAACGAACCCACAATTTGCCGTTAAGCTTCGCGGAACGACATCATCACAGGAGCCAAGTCATCATGATCGCCGGTCTCATGAAACGTCGTATCGACCCGCTATGGGAGCAAGCCGCTTCTCCGCTGATCGGGATCGGCATGACCCCGAACCAGGTTACATCAGGCGGGCTGGTGCTCGTCGCCCTGTCGTGCGCCGCCTATGTGTACCACCAGTCAAGCCTTGCCTTTGGCCTTTGCCTCGCGTTGGCGTTTACATTCGATGCGCTGGACGGTGCGGTCGCCCGTCGGAGACATATGAGCACCAAGGCCGGTGGCTATTTCGATGCCATGGCCGACCGGTATCAGGAACTTGCCGTGTTTGCGGCAATAGGCTGGGTCGCCGATCTGTGGGCGATCTCAATGGTCGCGTTCGCCGGCGGAATCCTCACCAGCTACGCCAAGGCGCGGACGGCGATCGAAATCCCCATAGAAAATCAGGCGTGGCCGGATTTCTTCGAACGGATGGAACGGCTGGTGTTCATTTGCGTGCTATTGGTCGCCGACGGAATCGCGATCGCCATCGGCGCCGCTTCGCCCTGGATTCTCTCGGGCGGATTCGCGCTTTACGCACTGCTGGCAAACGCCACAGCGCTGCAACGGATCAATCGCGCATTTGCGATGCTCAAACGAGCGGACGCGAAGCAGCCGTGAGACGGCGAGAGCCCATTCTGGTTTTGGGCGGCGGAAAACGCGAGGCGCTGTCACGGGCACAGTCGGGTAAAAAACGATCCTCGCGCGGCCTGCGTCATCTCTGGCCATAGCGAAGTTGCTGACCCTGTGGGCCAGATGTCCGCACCCCTCATCAGACCGTTTCGAGCCGGCTGAACCGAACCGGGATGAGTTTGCGGGTCTTCAGTTGCCCTGCCGAATCCTTGTCGATGACCGTCAGCAACTGCCCTTGTTCTGGGCCCACAGGCAGAACCAGGCGGCCCCCCGGCTTGAGCTGCTCAAGCAAAGCCGGCGGCGCCCGCCCAGCCGCGACGGTGACTAGGATCTTGTCGAACGGGGCATGCTCGGGCCAGCCGCGAGACCCGTCTCCGACACGAATGCTCGCATTGGAGAGACCGAGGCCCTGCAGGAGCGCCTCGGCGTGGCTTGCGAATTCCTCGATGATTTCGACGCTCCAAACGTGCCCGGCGAGTTCCGCAAGGATTGCGGTTTGGTAGCCCAGGCCGGTGCCGATCTCGAGCACCGCCTCGTGCGGTTGGAGAGCAAGAAGATCGGTTATGAGAGCGACGATGAACGGCTGCGAGATGGTTTTGTCGAAGCCGATCGGCAGTGGCATGTCCTGGTAGGCATAAGGCGCGACCGAGCTTGGCACGAAGAAATGGCGCGGCACCCGCTGCATCGCTGCCATCACCCGTTCATCGAGCGCCGCCTTGCCGAGTTCTTCGCTTGCAAGGTCGGTATGGATTGCAATCATTTCGACCATGTGTCTGCGTAGAACTGCGAGGTGTTCTTCATTCATTGGCTTCATGACGGTGGGGCTTTCCTCAACCAGCTTGCTGCCAGATAGGCTTATATCCTGTTCGTCACAGCAACGCCCGCCATCGTTTCCGGTTGCGGGTGGCCCGCGGCGACCGAGGCAATTTTGGCTGCATCTGGTTGAGATCGGCGGTGGCCCTGGAGATCCGGAGCCATGTCGCCACAACGGTATGGTCTAGATCGCGGTGATCGAACGATGAACGGCTGAATTGCCTACTTGCGTGGGCAGCCGGCGATCTCGACCGGGGCGTTGTCGTTTAGTAGTGGACGCCTGTTTCACTGAGCGATGCTGCGACTGCTGCATGGCTTCGGGCAGCGGGAATGCCGCGACGGGCGGTCCGGGCGGTTCTCAGCTACACGTCGGAGTTCCTAAATATCCAGCCAAAGTTCGGAGGCGGCTACTTTATCGCTTCCAGGAGTGCTGAGTGGAACTCGCCGGGGGCCTCTATCTGTGGTGAATGGCCAAGCTCTGGGAATTCAACGAGCGTCGCGCTCGGAATGGCAGCGGCAGCGGCGCGTCCGAGATTTGTATGGTGGCCGAGCGCCTTCGCGACCTCGGCACTGGCGCGATTGCCGCCCCGGGGCTGTACGATCCTGGCCCCCGATGATCAGCTTTGTCGGCACGGAGATATCGCCAAACTCGTGGATCACAGGTTGGGTGAAAATCATGTCCCAGGTTTGAGCTTGGTTCCACGCTACCATCTCCTTGCCCTCGTGCTGGAACCACGCGTTTGACCTCTGCCTTGCCGCTCGGCCGTCGTGGTTGAATCATCATCAGCTAAAGTAGTGAAATCTGATGGAACTACCGGCCCTGATGTGCCATTTTACCACGTCGTGAGAGAAGACGAAGGCAGATGAGCCAGCACAATGCCACTGTGATAGGCGTCGTGGTGCCCATGTTCAATGCCGAGAGAACCATTCTCCCGACGCTGACCAGCATCTGCCAGCAGAGCCACCAGGCACTGGACATTATCGTAGTGGATGATGGGTCGACGGACCGGTCCGCGTCAATCGTGGCCGCCTATGCCGAGCAAGATCGGCGCATACGCCTTTTCAAGCAGCCGAATGCGGGTGTTGCGCACGCGCGCAACAGCGGCGCCGCTGCCACCGATGCGGAGTTTCTAGCGTTCGTGGACGCGGATGATCTTTGGGCTCCATCCAAAATCGCACTGCAACTGCGCGTCCTGCAGGAAGGAGGCTCGTCAGCTGGCCTGGCATATTGTTGGTTTGCGGAAATCGACGAGGACGGTCGGATATTTTCATTCAACCAGCCCGATGCCGATGGTCGCGTGCTGCAACGGATGTGCAGAAACAACTTTGTCGGTAACGGAAGTTCGATGCTTGTACGTCGCTCCGCATTCGAGCGGGCGGGAAAGTTTGATCCTTCCCTGAGGGCGAGGAACGCACAAGGCTGCGAAGATCTTCTAATGTGCCTCAGAATAGCGGAGAATTACGAGTTTCGTGTCGTGCCCCAACATCTTGTGGGTTACCGGAGGACGATCGGCAACATGTCGAGCGATGTCATGCAGATGTTTCGTTCGTACGAAATTGTCCTAGCCGAGTTTCGCGAGAAATATCCGCAATTTGGGAGCGATCTCAATGCCCATCTGCTTGACACGATCAATGGGCTTGCCGTGAGAGCTTTGATTCAAGGGCGGCCTTCCGCAGCCTGGTACCTGTCGAAGAAGCTCTTTGTCCTGGAGCCGCGCACGGCCATTTCACGTCTGCCTCATACGGTCGACGTCTGCTGCCGGGGGCTGGTTCCTCGCTGGATCAAGGTTCGAGTGAAACGGATGCGAAACGCCGAGTCTCGGTCTTTTTATGGAAAGATTTATCTGGAGAGGTGAGCGCGTCCCTGTTCGGGCGTGCCGAGCCCGAGCTGTGTGAAGCAAGAAGCTTGATCCCAGGCTTTGCGGCGCACGCGGCAACCACGTCATTGCCCAGACCCGAGCGGCCACCAGAACTCTCTTGACCCGGATCACATCTCGATAGGACACAGTGTAACTGCGCGCCGCTCTAATACAATATTTAGTTAGTTAGTTGTGAGCTTTCGGGAGGTTGTCCATTCGGACCGGACCGGGGAGACTGGAGTTACCAGGCTTCAGCACTCACCGGAGGGTCCGAATGAACAT
>NZ_JAMYLP010000086.1:0-25792 GCF_040318085.1 Mesorhizobium sp. M1322 | reverse complement strand
CCGCCACCGGTCAATCCAAGCCGACCAAAAGACCGAGCCTCTCCCAATCAGATGGCCTTCATATATGAATAACTTTCCCCGGACAGCCCTGCGTTTACGGGGAGAAATGCCCGGCAGGGCAATGAGGGGCAGCGCGACGCTGCTGGCCCTGTCACCCAGCCTTGATGACCCGATCCCCTCACGCCGAATGCACCGGATCGAGCGTCACCTTGTAGAGTTCATTGTCGTCGCGATCCATCAGCCGCACCGACATCTGTTCAGTGGCGCCGTCGATGTCGACGAGGCCGAAGAACTGCAGGCCGGCCGACGGTGGCAGGTTCTGCCCCTGCTCGGCGGTTGGCGCCTTGATGAATTTCAGCTCCGGGCCGAAGGTCATGTCGAAATTATTGGGTCCATAAGTGCCGGCATGGAGCGGACCCGAGACGAATTCCCAGAACGGATTGAAGTCCTGGAACTGCGCCTTATCAGGATTGTAGTAGTGCGCCGCCGTGTAGTGGACGTCGGCGGTCAGCCAGACGGTGTTGGTGATGCCAGCATTCTTTATATAGCGAAGGAGGTCGGCAATCTCCAGCTCGCGGCCTTTGGCCGGACCAAGGTCGCCATTGCTGATGGCTTCGGCGCCGGCCTTCTTGGTGGCATCGTTCCAGACGACGAGACCGAGCGGCATGTCGGCGGCGATGACTTTCCAGGTCGCGTTGGACATTGCCAGTTCGCGCTTCAGCCACTTCGTCTGCTGTTCGCCGAGAATGCGCGATTGCGGCGTCACCGTATCCTGCATGCCAGGGCCGTTGGAGCCGCGATAGGAACGCATGTCGAGGAAGAACATTTCGAGCAGCGGCCCGTAGGCGATCTTGCGATAGACGCGGCCGGGTTCCGATGGCTCGTAGCGGATCGTCGTCATCTCGTGGAAGGCGCGTGCCGCGCGTGCCGCCAGCACGTGGATGTTTTTTTCCGAGTAGCGGTCGTCGGCGCTCAGGTCCTTCGAATCCGACCAGTTGTTCACCACCTCATGGTCGTCCCACTGGTAGAACGTCGGGCAGATGGCGTTGAGCCCCAGCACGTTCTTGTCCATCATGTTGTACTTCCACTGGCCGCGGTACTCGTCCAGCGTCTCGGCAACCTTGCGCTTTTCGTCGATGAGGACGTTGTTCTTCCACTTGTTGCCACCGGGCAGGTCGACCTCGTCCTTCATCGGGCCGTCGGCATAGATGGTGTCGCCGGAATGCAGGAAGAAGTCGGGCGTATGCTTGCCGATCGTGGCATAGGTCTTCATGCCGGTGTCGTCGATGCCCCAGCCCTGGCCGGCGGTATCGCCCGACCAGGCGAAGCGAATGTCGCGCTTCGAGGCCGGCGCCGTGCGGAAGCGGCCGATGATCGGCTCGGAGACGGCGTTGATGTCGGCGAGATCGGCCGCGATCATGCGGTAGAAGATGTCCTGGTCGGAGGCGAGATCGGTGAGCAGCCGCTTTACCGTGTAATCGCTGGCCGGCGACGTATCGAGCGGCGCAAAACGGACGGCGTTGGCGAAATCTTCCGTCGACGACACTTCGAACATCACGCGCGAAGGGCGATCGGTGCGGGTCCACACCACGCCGCTGGTTGCGTCGACATCGCCCGACTGGATGCCATGGGTGAACGCGGGCCGCTGATTGGCGCGCGAATAATAGGGAAGCGCGAGGCCCGATACGCCGACGAGGCCGGCGGCGCTCACGGACGTGACGAAGGCGCGCCGGGTCATCGAAATCTTGTTCATGGCTGTGTCCTGGATGGCGTTGAACGTCGCCGCCAAGGTCCAGCCTCAATGTTTCAGGCACATCTCGAAACCATGAAGGTTTTCTGACGATCAACAGGCAGGCGAATCTCCCCCCTTGAGGGGGAGATGGCCGGCAGGCCAGAGGGGGGTCGTCTCGCGTGGAGCGCCAACCTCCTGCGCCTGCGATAAGGGGCCCCGCCCGGTCGGAGCGACCCCCGCTGGCCGCTTCGCGGCCATCTCCCCCTCAAGGGGGGAGATTAGCGCTCAGCCGTCACAGCTCAAGCCGCCTGCGGTTCCGGCTCGAAGGCCGGACGGCTGGTGTTGATCAACAGCGAGATGCAGGCTGCGGCTATCGCCGTCATGCCGGCGATGAGGAAGGCAAGCTCGTAATTGCCCTGCAATTCGCGCATGGTGCCGCCGAAGAAGGCGGCCGCCGCCGCACCCACCTGATGGCCGGCGACGATCCAGCCGAAGACGATCGGGCCGCTGCGGTCGCCGAACGCCTCGTTCGACAGCCTGAGCGTCGGCGGCACGGTGGCGATCCAGTCCAATCCGTAGAGCACGGCGAAGATGATCAGGCTGGTTGACGAAAAGCCGGAATAAGGCAGATAGATCAGCGACAGGCCGCGGATGCCATAATAGACGCCGAGCAGCTTGCGCGGGTCGAAGCGGTCGGTGAGCCAGCCCGACAGCGTCGTGCCGATCAGATCGAAGATGCCCATCAGCGACAGCAGGCCGGCAGCTTGCACCTGGCCGATGCCCATGTCGCCGCAAAACGCGATCAGGTGCGTGCCGACCAGTCCATTGGTGGTGAAGCCGCAGATGAAGAAGGTGGCAAACAGATACCAGAACACCCGGGTGCCGGCGGCACGGCGCAGCGTGGCGAGCGTATGCGTGAGGAAGTTGCCCTGCGAGGCCGGCGGAACCGGCGGCACATCGTCGGCGTCAGCGCCGTAGCGCACCATGCCGATCGAGGACGGACGCTCCGGCACCAGCAGATAGACCAGCGGCACCAGGAAGGCGGTGGCCACCGCAATGGCGATGGCGACCGGCTTCCAGCCGCCCGACTGGGCGAGCGCGGCGAGCAGCGGCAGGAACACCAGCAGGCCGGTGGCGGCGGAGGCCGACATCAGTCCCATCACCAGTCCGCGATTGGTCTTGAACCAGCGGTTTACGATGGTGGCGCCAAGCACCGTGGCGACCGCGCCGGAACCGACACCCGAAAACACGCCCCAGGTGAGAAGCAGGTGCCACGGCTCCGTCATCAACAGGCTGAGCGCCGTCGAGCTCGACATCAGCACCAGCGACGCCAGCAGCGTGCGGCGCAGCCCGATCCGTTCCATCAGTGCAGCGGCAAACGGCCCGGTCAGGCCATAGAGGAAGATGCCGATGGCCGCGGCGAGCGAAACGACATCGCGCCGCCAGCCGAAACTCTCCTCCAGCGGCAGCATCATGACGGCCGGGGCCGACCGCAGGCCCGCCGCGATCAGCAGGCACAGGAAAATGACGGCGACCACGACGAAAGCGTAGCGCTGGCCAAGCGGACGGGATTGAGCTATCATGTTACTGACCGGTACGTTGCGATGCACCGAGGTATACGTACCGATCGGTAACATTGTCAAGCAGGCAACGGCACGTCCTAGATGAAAAGAATTGAACCAACGATCAAAGCGGATGAGCCGCCACGCGCCGGCGAAAAAATCCTTCGCGTTGCCCGCGACCTGTTCTACCGGCAAGGCATCAGGGCGATCGGCGTCGATGAGATCGTACGGCGTGCCGGTGTCACCAAGCCTAGCCTCTATCGCAGCTTCCCTTCCAAGGACGAATTGGCCGCGTCCTATCTCCGGCAATACGACCTGGAGTTCTGGGCCCGCTTCGACGAGGCGGTGGCTGCCCATCCCGGCGATCCGCGCGCGCAGATCGCTGCCTTTCTGACCCGCATCGGCAAGCGCACGCAAAAGCCAGACTATCGCGGCTGCGGCATGACCAATGCGGCCGTCGAATATCCAGAGCACGGCCACCCGGCCCGCCTCGTGAGTGAGGCCAACAAGCAGGAATTGCGACGACGCCTGCGCGCCATGGCGGCGGCAATGGGTGCCGGCGACGCCGATACGCTGGGCGACGGGCTGCTGCTCCTGATCGAGGGCGCCTATATCAGCGGCCAGCTGTTCGGTGCCGGCGGACCGGCGAAGTCTGTGGCCCGGAACGCCGACCTGCTGATCGAAGCGAGCTTGAAGAAATAGCGTTTCACGATACCTTGCGGCGGCCCCGAAACGGAGTTGTCCGCGATGCGTAGCCTTTTGATGATGCCGCTTGCCCTCTCCGGCCTCTGCCAGGCGGTCCTGGCCGGCGACATTCCAGCGCCTACACCGATCTTGACTGGAAGCAGGACTGCGTGAACTACGCGCAGGCGGAAGAAGGCGAAGGCGACTGGGCCAGTCTCGCCTGTTCGGGCTATCGCGGCTACCCGGTACTGATCTCCTACGACGATGCCCGGGAATCGCTGTTCTACGGTTTTCCCTCCAGCGACATGACCGCGGTCTGGGAAAGTTTCATCGCCTTCAATTCGGCTGCACCCAAACTCGAGTGGCGCATCGAGACGAACGGCGATCTTGCCGTCCCCTTCGCGGTCATCCACCGTCGCTCGATCAGCAATCCCGAGGGGGAGAACAAACCGACCGACGTGCTGATTGTCGCCAAGGTGGCCCAGCCGGAAACCTATGAGGGCTGCACCGTCGGCCTGGTGCTGGCCACCGGCAACCCCAGCGCCAACGACGAGGCCCGCAAGCTCGCCGACGAGAAGGCGCGCACCTTTGCCTGCGGCAAGGACAAGCGCGTGGTGATCGGCAACACGCCTGATTTCGGCCGCGTCGATAACTGACTTCGTCATCCCTGGGCGGAGCGACGCGAAGCGGAGCGCAGACCCTGGGATCCATTCCGTGACATCAACCGAAGTGCGCAGCGGACCAGAATTCTGCACCGTTGCGGCGCTTTGACGTCACGGCATGGATCCAGGGGTCTGCGCTGCGTCGCTACGCTCCTTGCTCCGCCCCAGGATGACGAAGCTGAGGGGCTTCGGCCAACCTCAACTGGTTGCGACAGCCCATTCGTCAACTTCAGGAGTATCGGCTACTTGCTTGCCTTGGCCCGTTCGATCGCCTCGACGATCATCTTCTTGGCGTAGGCGGCGTCGTGCCAGCCCTCGATCTTGACCCATTTGCCGGGTTCGAGATCCTTGTAGTGCTCGAAGAAGTGCTGCACCTGCTGGCGGGTGATGTCGGGCAGGTGCGTGTATTCGGTGACGTTCTCGTAGCGCAGCGTCAGCTTGGGCGAAGGCACCGCGATGATCTTTTCGTCCAGACCGGAATTGTCCTCCATCACCAGCACGCCGATCGGCCGCACATTGATGACGCAGCCCGGCACCAGCGCGCGCGTGTTGCAGACCAGCACGTCGATCGGATCGCCGTCACCTGACAGCGTATGCGGCACGAAGCCGTAATTGCCGGGATAGCGCATCGAGGTGTGCAGGAAGCGATCGACGAACAGCGTGCCGGCCTCCTTGTCCATCTCGTACTTGATCGGCTCGCCGCCGATGGGCACCTCGATGATGACGTTGATGTCCTCCGGCGGGTTCTTTCCGATGGCAATGGCTTCGATACGCATGGCTTTTTGTCCCTCTTTCGATTGGAGACCGATAGCGGGCAGCGGCGCATGGTGCAATGCGGCGAATGGTACTGAAGGACAGATGAAGGATGGTAGCGACAAGAGTGTCGAGCCGTCACTCCCAGACGAAGGCGACCTTCTTCAGAGCCTTCTGCTCGAAGATCTCGACGCCCTCGGCGATATCGCGGCCACCGGCGCCGGCATAGAAGGTGAGCGCGTTCTGATTGTCTTCCAGCGCCCACACCACCATGCCTTTTAGGCCATGATCCGCCAGTCGCGCCCGTGCGGCCGAGAATAGCCGGCTGCCCAGTCCGATGCCCTGATATTCCGGGCGCACGTAAAGTTCATAGATCTCGCCCTGCTGCTTGAGCTCGCGGGCGCGGTTCTTGCCGATCGTGGCGTAGCCGGCGACCTTGCCGCCGATCTCGACGACCAGGACGGTGGCGGCACGACGGATGGCGTTCGCCCACCAGTCGGCACCGCGGCGGTTGATCATCGATGTCAGTGTGCGATGCGGGATGATGCCGGAGTAGGCGCCGCGCCAGGCCAGCAGGTGCACGTCGGCGATGGCGCTTGCGTCGCGCGGCTCGGCTTTCCTGATGTCGATACTCAGCGTCTTCATGATTGGTTAACCATAAACCCGCATCGCCCGATTGCAAGAGTCCGGTCAGCGGCTCCCAAGCTTTCGCACAGACGATGGACGTGCCGTTGAGTGCTGAAGGAAGCCGTTCGTAACGACTCAGATTTCGACCAGATGGTCGTCCAGCTCGTTGGCGTCGCCGGTAGAAACCGGGAAATGCTCGGCCAGCACCGCACCCGTCGCTTCGATCGCCTTGATGAAGCCGTCGGCGAGACGATCGTCGCGGGCATGCGCGGTAAGGTCGCGGACGACGCCGTCCCAGACATCCTGGCCGACACGGCTGTCGATGCCGCTGTCGGCGATCACTTCGGCGTAGTGCTCGGCAATCGAAACGAAGACCAGCACGCCGGTGCGCGCCGTGGTGCGGTGGACGTTGCGGGCGAGGAACTGCTTTATCGCATTGGCGTGCGCTGCCTGGTAGCGCAGCCGCCTCGGCACCAGGTGGATGCGCAAGCCGGGCAACGCCCACAACAGGGCAAGCACCGAGGCCATCGCCAGAAGCTGGGCGATGACGAAGTGCGGAACGCGGATCGACAGCCACCACGCTTCCAGCCCGTAACTGACGGCGAGGCTGACGATGAGCATGGCCAGCGTCGCCATAAAGGCCGCCGGAAAGAAATAGCCGTCGCTGGCATAGGCCACCACGCAGTAGATTTCGCCGTCAGTCTTTGTCTCGGCGGCGCGGATCGCTTTGGCGATGCGGTCATGATCCCCGGGGCTGATCGGTCGTGTTGCCATGTTGTGTCTCACCAGCTTCCTGAAGAACCGCCACCACCGGACGAGCCGCCGCCACCCGAAAAACCGCCACCACCACCGCCCGACGACCAGCCGCCACTGGAGCGGCCCGACGACCAACCTCTGCCCGTGCCGGTTGTCCAGACGCCGCCCGAGGACGCGGAACCCGATCTTTGGCCATAGCGAAACGTCATGCCCAGCCATTTATACACGCCCGGCGACAGCTTTGTGCCGAAGACCGGCGGCAGGAACGCCATCGCCAGGCCACCTAAAAACAGCGTCGCCCATACGATGATGAACAGCGCGATGATGGGATCGATGGAACTGTCATCGGCCGGATTGCGCTTACCGCGCGCTTCCAGCTCTTCCGGATTGCCTTCGAGCACCATGACCATGTCGTCGACGGCCTTGGCTATGCCGCCGGAGAAGTCGTCGGCGCGGAAGGCCGGCACCATGTCGTTTTCAATGATCAGCTTGGTGTGCAGGTCGGTCAGCGTGCCTTCCAGCCCGTAGCCGACCTCGATGCGCATCTTGCGGTCGTTGTTGGCGACCAGCAAAAGCACGCCATTGTCCTCGCCGGCCTGGCCGAGCTTCCAGGCGCGGAACAGCCGGTTGGCGTAGGGCTCGATCTCCTCGCCGTCGAGGCTCTCGATTGTCGCGACGACGATCTGGTCAGAGCTCTTGGCCTCGAAATCCGCAAGCTTCCCGGTCAGCGCCGCCTCGGTCGCGGCGTCGATGAGACCGGCATTGTCGACGACCCGCCCGGTCAGGACAGGCAGTTCGGCCGCAAGAGCGGTGAAACCGACATGCAGCAGCACCGCCAAGGCAACCAAGGCAGCGCCGATTGTCGCGGCAAAACGGCTGGAAGCTGGTGAACTGATGGCGCGTCTTGTCATGTCGTCACCAGCTTCCCGAGGAGCCGCCGCCACCGGACGAGCCACCGCCGCCGGAAAAGCCGCCACCGCCTGAGGACCAGCCTCCCCCGCCGGAACTTCCCGACCAACTGCTGGAAGATCGCCGGCTCGGCTCGAAGGTCATGCCCAGCCAGCGATAGCGGCCAGGACCGATCTTCCGGCCGAAGATCGGCGGCAGGATGGAGGCGGCGATGCTGCCGAAGAAGATGATCGCCCAAATGCTTATGAAGATCGCAAAGAACAGATCGTCGGTGTTGAATGGCGGCTGCTGGCTGCGTTCGCCGCGCGCTTCCAGTTCTTCCGGATTGCCTTCCAGCACCATGAACATGTCGTCGACGGCCTTGGCTATGCCGCCTGAGAAGTCGCCGGCGCGGAAGGCCGGCACCATGTCGTTTTCGATGATCAGCCTGGTGTACAGGTCGGTCAGCGTGCCTTCCAGCCCATAGCCGACCTCGATGCGCATCTTGCGATCGTTGTTGGCGACCAGCAAAAGCACGCCATTGTCCTCGCCGGCCTGGCCGAGCTTCCAGGCGCGGAACAGCCGGTTGGCGTAGGGCTCGATCTCCTCGCCGTCGAGGCTAGGAACCGTCGCGACGACGATCTGGTCCGAGCTCTTGGCTTCGAAATCGGCAAGCTTCCGGGTCAGCGTCGCCTCGGTCGCGGCATCGATGATACCGGAATTATCGACAACCCGCCCGGTCAGAACAGGCAGTTCGGCGGCGAGAGCGGTGAGGGGAAGGAAGAGGCTAAGGCTAAGGCAAAGCAGGGCTAGAACAACCGGCAGGAATGCAAGGCTGGCGTTCCTTCCCACCCCCCTCTGTCCTGCCGGACATCTCCCCCGCAAGGGGGGAGATCGACTATCGCATTGGCTTTCGCCAATTTCGAATGTTCCAGGAACGGACGGAACGCAGAAGCTGCCAATCTCCCCCCTTGCGGGGGAGATGTCCGGCAGGACAGAGGGGGGTGGGACGGAGTACAAGGCCAACGGGGATCAGACCCGCTAAGCGCCGATCACCCGCCCTGCTGCGTGCCGAAATCGACCTTCGGCGTCTGCATCTTGTCTTCCTCGATGGTGAAGTTGGCGAACGGCTGATTGCCGCGGAACCACAGGGTCGCCCAAATCACCGATGGGAAGGTCTTGAGCGTCAGATTGTACTCCTGCACCGCCTGGATATAGTCGCGCCGGGCGACCGCGATGCGGTTCTCGGTGCCTTCGAGCTGCGCCTGCAGCGCCAGAAAATTCTGGTTGGCCTTGAGGTCCGGATAATTCTCCACCACTGCCAGCAACCGCGACAGCGCGCTGGTCAGGCCGGCTTGACTGTCCTGGAATCTCTTGACGGCTTCCGGGTTGCTCAGCGTTTCCGGCGTCACCGTCACTTGCGTCGCTTTGGCGCGCGCCTCGACCACGGCATCGAGCGTATCCTTCTCGTGCGCGGCATAGCCCTTGACCGTCTCGACCAGGTTGGGGATGAGATCGGCGCGGCGTTGGTACTGGTTCAGCACCTGGCTCCATGCGGCCTTGGCGTTTTCCTCCGCCGTCGGGATGGTGTTGTAGCCACAGCCGGCAAGCAGCGGCAGCCCGATCGCCATCATCAGCAAGGCAGGCAGATTGCGGAAGAAGAAAGGGGAGGAAAGACGCTGAGCAAGCATGGAAAGATCCCTCAATATGACTGGCAGCCGAAGCAGTACCACAATCCGCGTGCAAGAACATGACCTCCGCCTGGGAGCCTTGCTGGTTCTTTATCATTCACTGCCAGGCCCTGTAATTGGCCGGGCGAACAGGTTAAAGTCGCCGCGAAAACAGGGCATCGCCATGGCGGAACGCCAGGACAGTGACGACGAATCGCGCCGCATCATCGAGCGCGTGGCACGTGAAACCGACCCGGCCTCGTTCATGGCGCGGACCGCGAAGGGCGCGCGCGATCACGTCGCTGCTGCAGACGCCGACCAGTCGGACCCGATCGAATATTGGGGCACGCGCATTGGCCGCGCGCTGGGGTTCGTTATCGCCATTGGCCTGTTGATCTGGCTCGTGGTTTTCGTCAGCCAAAGTTAGGAACCTCGTGAGCACCGAAGAACACGACGCGCCGCGCGCGGTCATCGTCATTTCCAGCCATGTTGCGCGCGGTTCGGTCGGCAACCGCGCCGCGGTCTTTGCGCTGGAGACGCTGGGCTTTCCGGTGTGGGCGGTGCCGACCGTCATCCTGCCCTGGCATCCGGGCCATGGACGGGCGACGCGCATCGTGCCGCCGCTCGATCAATTCAGGGCGCTGCTGGCCGAGATCGCGCGCGCGCCAGGGCTGGGCGAGGTCGGCGCGGTGCGGTCCGGCTACCTCGGCGACGGCGGCCAGGCCGACGCCGTCGCCTCGCTGGTCGGCGCGGTCAAGGCGAAGACGCCGGACGCCGTCTATATCTGCGACCCGGTGATGGGCGATTCGGGCGGGCTCTATGTGCCGGAGACCACCGCCATTGCCATGCGCGACCGGCTGATGCCGATCGCCGACATCGCCACGCCAAACCGCTACGAGCTGGAATGGACGGCGGGAGCGCCGCTGCCCGATCTCAAGGCGGTGATGGCGGCCGCCCTTGATGCCGGGCCGTCGACCATGCTGGTCACGTCGGCGCCGGCGATGATGGCCGGCGGCACCGGCAATCTGCTGCTCAACGGCAACCAGGCGCTGCTCGCCGAACATCGCCTCATCGAAAAGCCGCCCAATGGGCTCGGCGACCTGACGGCGGCCGTCTATCTGGCACGCATCCTGTCCGGCCAGTCGGCGATCAAGGCACTGCAGTCGACCACGGCGGCGGTCTACGAGATCCTGGCGCGCACCGCCAAGCGCGGCGGCGACGAATTGCAGCTCGAAACCGACGCGCAGAGCCTGTCGCACCCGATGGCGATCGTGCAGCTTCGCCATCTCCTGCATCCGGGGCGGGACAAAAGAGCGTGACTGTTGTCGGTGTCGACGGTTGCAGGGCCGGCTGGATCGCCGTTCGCCGCGATCCCGGTTCGACACCTCGTAACCCCGGCGCTGCACCCTCGGCAGCCGTTTTTCCAAGCTTCGCAGCACTGCTCGACGCATTGCCGGTCGATGCGACAGTCGCCGTCGACATGCCGATCGGCCTGCCCGATCTTTCGCAACAGGGCGGCCGTGGGCCCGAAGCGCTGGTGCGGCCGCTGCTTGGTAGCAGGCAATCCAGCGTCTTCGCCATCCCCTCGCGTGCGGCGCTTTACGCGCATACGGATGGCTTCACCTCGATCGAAGCCTGGTATGCCGCGCATCGCCAGGCAAGCGAAGTGGCGAAGGCGACCTCCGATCCGCCGCGCGGCATCTCGATCCAGGCCTTCGGCATCTTTGCCAAGATCCGCGAGATCGATGCCGTGCTGATCGCGCGTCCCGAACTGCGCAGCCGCGTCTTCGAATCGCATCCGGAGGTCGCCTTCTGCCGGCTGAACGGCAATCGGGCGATGTGCTTGCCGAAGAAGATCAAGGGCGCCGTCAACCCGGCTGGCATGGCGGAACGCAAGGCGCTGCTTTGCCGGCACGGTTATATCAGGGGCTTTCTCGACCGGACGCCGCCGCGAGGCGCTGCCGCCGACGACTTTCTCGACGCCGCAGTGATGATGCTGATCGCCGGCCGCATCGCCAGCGGCGAGGCAAAGCCGTTTCCGGATCCGCCGCTCGCCGACCGTTTTGGCATCCCTGTCGCCATTTGGGCATGACAATCTGGCTTGCAAGGACATTGGCCCTCCGAGCCCAGCATGCCTGTTGCAACCAACCATCTGCGATTCAGCATTGCTCGCGACCGGCTTTTGCCGCTAGAGCCTTCCTGACTTAAAGAGCTGCCGCCTAACCCGGAAAGGCTCCAGACGCCGCTTATGCCTCATCTCCCCGATCACCTTCTCGCCGGCTATCGCAATTTCATGAGCGGCCGCTATCTCGCCGAAAGCGGACGCTATCGCTCGCTAGCTCGCGAGGGCCAGTCCCCCGAAACGATGATCATTGCCTGCTGCGACTCCCGCGCGGCTCCCGAGGCGATCTTCGACGCTGGGCCCGGCGAACTCTTCGTGCTGCGCAATGTCGGCAATCTGGTGCCGCCCTATGCGCCCGACGACCAGTTCCACTCGACCTCGGCGGCGCTCGAGTTCGCCGTGCAGAGCCTTAAGGTCAAGAATATCGTGGTGATGGGCCACGGCCGCTGCGGCGGCATCCGCGCGGCACTCGACCCCACGGCCGCGCCCTTGTCGCCCGGCGACTTCATCGGCAAGTGGATGAGCCTGATTGCGCCGGCCGCCGAGACCGTGTCTTCCAGCACCTTCATGACGGCGACCGAGCGGCAGACCGCGCTGGAACGCATCTCGATCCGTTATTCGATCGCCAATCTCAGGACCTTCCCCTGCGTCTCGATCCTGGAAGGCAAGGGACGGCTGTCGCTGCACGGCGCCTGGTTCGACATCTCGACCGGCGAGCTCTGGGTGATGAACAAGGACACCGGTGACTTCGAGCGGCCGGAGATGACATAGGAGGATTGCATGGCATGGCGTTCGATCGGTTTGGCGGCAGCGGCGCTACTGTTTTCAGTCATATCCGCCCGCGCCGACGACGGCGCGCTCATCGGCCGCTGGTATGCGGCGCTGCTGGTCGCTGATCGCACGGAATTGTCGGATCTGCTTGCCGACGACGTCCGGATAAAACTCGACGATCTCGGCGTCGTCCAGACCAAGCAGGAATTCATCGCCTCGATCGACGACTGGAAGGGCGCTGTCGCCGGGGCTGAAATCCGGCATCGGATCGAGAAGACCGAAGGCGGCGTCACCACAGTCATCGCCTGCTATGATTTCCCCAACAACGACATGCTGATGCAGGAAACCTTCGCGATCAGCGACAACCGCATCACCGCCAGTTCGCAGGCGGCGATCGCGGAAAACTGCGACGCCTACTGACGAAATTTAGCTTGGCGTTATTTCGGGTCGGTCCACGTCACGTGGTTACGCAGGCGGGAACAACAATGCGGGCAAGGCAAGCCAATGCGTCACCGTAATTCCTGTTTCCTATCGGGACCTCTAAAACGACATAGACGAAATTATTGCTCTCGCCTCGTCCAGTTCTTTATCTAGGAGGTCAGCATCGTCGTCTAAACCGACATATGTTGTAAATACAACATCTTTCCCGTTTGATAAATACCAAGCAGACAATAATTCTCCTGCAGTCTCCGATAGTGGCCTACGCACATTATATCGTGAGACTCACGTATGGAAATACATTCCACATCTATCGAGTTGTTTTGACAAAATTCAGTCATAAATGATCTAAGATTATCCAGACTTACCTTCGGGTTTTTCCCGCTGTGATATTTTGCAATAGAGAATTGAACAGCACTGGCACCCGATGCTTTAGCTAAGGTAGGCGGCGACCCTTCAGGAAGATCGTCGGTTATGTCTGCCCATCCGGCGGGCAGATCGAAGGTGAGGCCATAGAATTTTACTCTCATTAAGGTTTCTTTGAATCGGGTGATTTGTAAGATTTGTTACGGTGTCCCATCGGATTGTCAAATGCCTTCATTGAACTAGCCGCGCCTGTTGCGCGCAACCGGCCAGCGCCTTACATCGGTGACGATCCGCCTCATCCCGCCACTCAGCGAAAGATTGCCCATGCCGTCCGCCGTCGACCTCGCCGCCCATCCGCTGACCACCTGGCAAGGGCCGCTCGGCCTGCCCGATTTCACCCGCATCGGCGACGGCGATTTTTCTCCGGTGTTCGATGCAGCACTGATGGCGCATGAGGCCGAGATCGAGGCAATTGCCGGCAATGCCGAGACGCCGACCGTTGAGAATACACTCGCGGCGCTCGAGCTTAGCGGCGAGGCGCTTGACCATGTCTCGTCGATCTTCTGGTGCCGCGCCGGCGCCCACACCAACGAGGCGATCCAGGCGCTGGAGCGCGACATCTCCCCAAAAATGTCCAGGCATTTCTCGGCGATCTCGATGAACGAGAGGCTGTTTGCCCGCATTGACGATCTCTACCAGCGCCGCGAGGCTCTGAAGCTCGATGCCGAAACGCTGCGGGTGCTGGAAAAGACCTGGAAAAATTTCGTCCGCTCCGGCGCCAAGCTCGACGCCAAGGGCAAGAAGCGGCTGGCGGCGATCAATGAGGAACTGTCGTCGCTCGGCACGACTTTCGGCCAGAACCTGCTTGCCGACGAGCGCGACTGGGCGCTGTTCCTTGACGAGGCCGATCTTGCCGGCCTGCCGGAATTCCTGAAGAGCGCGATGGCGGAGGCCGCCGAGATGCGCGGCCAGAAGGGCCGCTATGCCGTCACCCTGTCGCGCTCGATCTATGAGCCGTTCTCGACCTTCTCCGAACGCCGTGACCTGCGCGAGATCGCTTTCCGCGGCTTCACCATGCGCGGCCAGAATGGCGGCGCCACCGACAACACCGCCGTGGTGCGCGATATGCTGAAGCTCCGCGCCGAGAAGGCAAAGCTGCTCGGCTACGCTTCCTTCGCCGCGCTGAAGCTCGATGACACCATGGCGAAAACGCCGGAGGCGGTGCATATGCTGCTCGACCCGGTCTGGGAAAAAGCCTTGGAAAAGGCCGCAAGCGACCAGGCGGAATTGCAGCGGTTGGCGGCCGAGGCCGGCAGCAACGAGAAATTCGCTGCCTGGGACTGGCGCTTCTACCAGGAGAGGCTGCGCGCCGAGAAATTCGCCTTCGACGAGGCCGAGCTGAAGCCCTATCTGCAGCTCGACCGCACCATCGAAGCCTGCTTCGACGTGGCGACACGATTGTTCGGCATCACCTTCGAGGAAAAGAAAGGCATTGCCACCTGGCATCCGGAAGCACGTGTTTTCGTCGTCAGAAATGCCGACGGCAGCGAGCGCGGCCTGTTCCTGGCCGATTATTTCGCGCGGCCCTCGAAACGCTCCGGCGCCTGGATGAGCGCGCTGAAATCCGGCTACAAGCTTGGCCATGGCTCCAAGCCAGTCATCTACAACGTCATGAATTTCGCCAAACCGCCGGAAGGCGAGGCAGCACTTTTGTCGGTCGACGAAGCCAAGACCCTGTTCCACGAATTCGGTCATGCGCTGCACGGCATGCTGACCGACGTCACCTGGCCATCGGTCGCGGGCACCTCGGTCAGCCGCGATTTCGTCGAATTGCCCTCGCAGCTCTACGAGCACTGGCTGACCGTTCCGGCGGTGCTGGAAAAGCATGCGCTGCACGTGAAGACAGGCAAGCCGATGCCGAAGGCGCTGGTCGACAAGATGCTGGCGGCGCGCACCTTCGGCTCCGGCTTCGCCACGGTCGAGTTCACCGCCTCGGCGCTGGTCGACATGGCTTATCACGCCCGGCCGGATGCGCCGGAACAGCCACTTCGTTTCGAAGCCGAAACGCTTGAGAAGCTCAACATGCCAGACACCATCGCCATGCGCCACCGCACCCCGCATTTCGGCCACATCTTTGCCGGCGACGGCTATTCGGCCGGCTACTATTCCTACATGTGGTCGGAGGTGCTCGACGCCGATGCCTTCGCTGCCTTCGAGGAGACGGGCGACCCGTTCAATCCGGCGCTGGCCGAGCGGCTCAGAAAGAACATCTATGCCGCCGGCGGTTCCAAGGACCCGGAAGCGCTCTACACTGCCTTCCGCGGCAAGATGCCGTCGCCCGAAGCGATGATGGCCAAGCGCGGGCTGGTATAGAGGCCGGACCAACTGTCCGGGATTGTGCTTGCCAAATTCGCTTCAGCGATCGTTGAAGCCGACTGGCGCCTCAAGCGTTGCTGAGCGACTCGATGCCTCTCGCCAGCGCCGCCGGATCGCCGAGGATGCGCAGCGTTTTCAGCCGGGCCGTGCGGCCGGCAACGACCGAGACTGCCGACCGCGGCACTCCCAGCATCATGGCGACCAGCCGTTCGAGCGCTTGATTGGCGGCGCCGTTTTCTGGCACGGCGCGGACGCGAGCCTTCAGATGGCTTCGCCCGTCCGCAGAGATCTCGATGCCTTCGCGCCTGTCCATCGCCGCTTTCGGCGTCACCCGGACAAACAGGTCGACGCCGTCGTTACGCTGGCGAAACGGCCGGGTCATGGGACGGCCGTCAGACGACCAGCGGCGCCACCGTGGTGAGCAGGAACTGCCGGAGGAAGAACAGGATCAGAAGCAGGATTATCGGCGAAATATCGATGCCGCCGAGGTCGGGCAGGAAGCGGCGGATCGGCCGCAGCGCCGGCTCGGTCAGCCGGAAGAGCATGTTGCTGACGCTATCGACGAACTGGTTGCGCGAGTTGACGACGTTGAAGGCGTAGAGCCAGGAGAAAATCGCCGAAGCGATTATGATCCACCAATAGATGTCAAGCGCCAGGACAATGGTCTGAATAAGGGCTATCATGCCGGTCTCCAATTGTTGCCGACATGTAGCCATTGCGGGCGAAAGCGGCAAGAGCCAGCTTCCGCGGCGCGCCAGGCCGGTGGCTGGCCGTGCGGCTTTTGGGCAAAACGCCGGTCTTGACAGGAAACCGCAGCGCCCGATAAATGCGCCCATCCGCTGGACGGGGCTGTAGCTCAGCTGGGAGAGCGCGTCGTTCGCAATGACGAGGTCAGGAGTTCGATCCTCCTCAGCTCCACCAGTCGGATATGCAACCGTTTGAAAAGCAATTGCTTTTCGCTGCAGATTGTGGCGTCCCCTCTTCCACGCCCATTTCAGCTGTTCGTGCCCGCCAAAATTGGTCTTTACCGGGTCGCGAAAGGATGCCTCCCGAAAGGCAGTGGCCGAAAATTCTCTCCAGCCGCTATGCCGCTGTTCAGCGCGAAAGGCATCGTCATGGCCAGGCTGGCCAGTTGCAAGCCGGCCCTGCGCCAGGCACCTGCGAACCGACGCGTCGCTTCATCACAATGAATGGCGACGTTCGCGGGCGTGTACGGGATAATCCTTCCTTGGGCCTGTGTGCTGGAAGGCGCGAAAGGCAGCCACGGCGCAGCGAACCTTTACCGCGAAGGTGGCTGCCAGCCGGACTTTGGCAAGTGCCCGGTCCCGCTAGGTAGCGGCGATCTTGAGGAGCCTCTCATCATGAAGATCCCGTCCAGATTTGGTGCAGTCGCGGTTGCCGTCATCGTCGCCGCGGGAGTCAGCATTGCCAGCGCCGCACAACTTAAGCGTGTGCAAACGCCGCCCGGCGAGCATGAAATGGTTTTACGCCGCGAATTGGCCGCAGCACGAGCCGAGCTGGAAATCATGCAGCGCAGGGCACGTGACGCAAGCGCCCAGGCGCACGCCTTGGCAAACACGGTGGCTAAGCAGGCACAAACCCTGGAAGAGCAGCAGCAAGTGGACGAAGCGCTGGAGACGGCGCAGCGCGTTATCGAAGACTTTAGGGCCGAAGCCCTTCTCTTGGACCGCGAGAGGGCCTCCGGAGCGCAGCCCTCCATGGAAGCCTCTCAGGGTGCTGCGAAGCGAGCGCTTGATGAGGCGAGGCGCAAGGTTGAATTCCTGGAACAGGAACTCACCACGGCTCGCCAAACGATCGACGCGCTTAAGACAGGCGCAAATCTGGCAGCGGTCGAGCAGGCCAATGCCATGAAGGACCGATCGGTGACCGAGGCCGCTCTAAAGCAAGCTGGAGAAGCACTCGGACTGGAACGCGAACGAGCAGATTCAGCCGTACGCGACCTCGATATCGTTCGCAAGAAACGCGACGCTTCAAAGCAGGTCTCGGCAGAGTTGAGTGCGGCGCTGGAGCAAGAGCGCAAGAGGGCCGCCGGAGCGCAAGCCTCTCAGCTTACTGCGAAGCGAGCGCTTGATGAGGAGAGGCGCAAGGTTGAACTCCTGGAACAGGAACTCACCACGGCTCGCCAAAAGATCGACGCTCTCAAGACAGGCGCAAATCTGGCCGCGGTCGAGCAGGCCAATGCCATGAATGACCGATCGGTGGTCGAGACCGCTCTAAAGCAAGCTGGAGAAGCACTCGAACTGGAACGCGAACGAGCAGATTCGGCCGTACGCGACCTCGATATCGTTCGCAAGGAACGCGACGCTTCAAAGCAGGTCTCGGCAGAGTTGAGTGCGGCGCTGGAGCAAGAGCGCGAGAGGGCCGCCGGAGCGCAGCCCTCCATGGCAGCCTCTCAGGGTGCTGCGAAGCGAGCGCTTGATGAGGAGAGGCGCAAGGTTGAACTTTTGCAACAGGAACTCACCACGGCTCGCCAAAAGATCGACGCTCTTAAGACAGGCGCAAACCTGGCCGCGGTCGAGAAGACCAACGCCATAAAGGACCGATCGGTGGCCGAGACCGCTCTAAAGCAAGCTGGAGAAGCACTCGAACTGGAACGGGAACGAGCAGATTCCATGGAAGCCTCTCAAAGTGCTGCGAAGCGAGCGCTTGATGAGGAGAGGCGCAAGGTTGAACTCCTGGAACAGGAACTCACCACGGCTCGCCAGACCGTCGACGCTCTTAAGACAGGCGCAAAACTGGCAGCGGTCGAGCAGGCCAATGCCATGAAGGGCCGATCGGTGATCGACGCCGCTCTAAAGCAAGCTGGAAAAGCGCTCGAACTGGAACGCGAACGAGCAGATTCAGCCCTACGCGACCTCGATATCGTTCGCAAGGAACGCGACGCTTCAAAGCAGGTCTCGGCAGAGTTGCGTGCGGCGCTGGAGCAAGAGCGTGAAAAGGCTGCTGGTTTAGCCCGCAGCCTCAGTGCCGCGCGTGAGGCAATTGACGTCGTGAAGGAGAAGCGTCGCACTGCGGCTGTGGCGCGCGCGCCGAAGGCACGTACCCCCGCGAGTGGACTTGCAAATACATCGCGTTCGAGCGCCCAACCAGCCCATAAACCGCGATTGCCGAAAAAACAGAAAGTGAAGGTCCAAAAGTCACCGCATCCTGTTCTGCCGGCAACCATCGCTCTTCCCGCCGCATTGCTTCCAACGCGGCCACTGAATAACTCGACCTACGCCAGTGAAGACCAATGAGTGGAGCCTCAGAGGAGCATGACAATGAAAAGGTACGTCGCAGCCGCGTTGACGATCGGGATCGCAATCGGGCCTGCCTCGGCTCAAGACACAGGCAGCGGAGGTAATGTCGGCGGTGCCGGGGTCGGTGCTGGCGTGAGCGCCGGTTCGCAAGGCGCATCCGTCGGGGCAGGCACCAGCGTCGGCGGTGCCGGGGTCGGTGCTGGCGTGAGCGCCGGTTCGCAAGACGCATCTGTCGGGGCAGGCACGAGCGTCGGCGGTGCCGGGGTCGGTGCTGGCGTGAGCGCCGGTTCGCAAGACGCATCTGTCGGGGCAGGCACCAGCGTCGGCGGTGCGAGTGGAGCAAACGTTGGAGCTTCGGTCGGCGCAGGTGCCGCGTCCCTCGGCGCTCCCGGCAGTCCTGCCGCAGTCACGACAGCCAATGACCCAGGCAAGTCCGACGGGAAATCGACCGCCCTGCCACTCGTCCTCAGGCCTTCCCAAGCAGGTTTGGGTGACTCCACCAGGGGGTATCCCTTTGGATATCTTGGACCGCTGGTAGCGAGACCCGGTACGCCACCTGCGGTCGTGCAAGCCTGCCGCGCGGCGATCCTGTCCGCTGCGACGCCGCTTGGCGCCCTCCGTGTCCACGCGGTGAGCGCGGGTGCCTTGCGTCAGCGTCGAGGCGCCCTCAAGGCGCCGATCGCGGTGCGAATAGACTACGCAAGACCAGGCGGCATCGAAGTTCGGCAGGCGCGAGTCGGCTGTCGCCTCGACGCGGCGGGCAGGGTCACCGCAGTGAGATAGCACCAAGCCTGTCGAGCACTTTCCGCATCCGAGCAATCTGGTCGTCGAGGCGCATGGCCGGCCGGTGCACGGCGCCGATAAAGGCGTTGCGGCTGCCACCCACCATGCCGACCGGCAAGCATTCACGCATCGATCCGTCAGCAATTGCGTAAGACCATGATTTGAAAACTCCCTCCTGAAGATTGACTATCGGGAATTGGCGTTCCCTATTCTGGAAAAAATCCAAACATTGTTCCGGGAGGAGGAATGGAGCTTCAGTTGGAAGGCAAGGTGGTGCTGGTCACCGGCGCGACGCAAGGCATCGGCCGGGCGATCGCCGAGGCGCTGGCGCGTTCTGGTGCCGGCGGCCTGCTGGTCACCGGGCGCGAGCCGGCGCGTGGCAACGAAGTGGCGGCGGCACTCTCACAGGCCGGCACGCCAACTGCATTCGTCGCCGCCGATCTGGCGGATACCACGGCGCCGGCGCGGCTGGTGGAGGAATGCGTCGGCCGCTTCGGCCGTATCGACGCGCTGGTCAACGCCGCCGGCCTGACCAACCGCGCCTCGTTTCTCGATGCCGACCTCGACGATTGGGCGGCGCTGTTCGCCGTCAATGCGCGGGCGCCATTCTTTCTCATGCAGGCAGCCATCACGCAGATGCGCAAGCAAGGTCAAGGCGGCGCCATCGTCAACATCCTGTCGATCAACGCACATTGCGGCTCGCCGGAACTTGCCGTCTATTCCGCCACCAAGGGCGCGCTCGCGACGCTGACCCGCAACGCCGCCAACGCGCACCGTTTCGACCGCATCCGCGTCAACGGCATCAATGTCGGCTGGACGGACACGCCGGCCGAACGCATCATGCAGGCTGAGACACTGGGACACGGCCCGGGCTGGATCGACGCCGCCAACGCGTCGCAGCCTTTCGGGCGCCTGCTGGCGGCCGACGAAGTGGCCAACCTCGCCGTCTTCCTGCTCTCCGATGCCTCCGGGCCGATGACCGGCGCGCTGATCGACCAGGAGCAATGGGTCGTCGGGGCGAACCGGTGAAGGCTGCTTCGCACCTCCCGAAGCGTCGGCCCGGCACTGCTTAGCCGGCTTCCCCCGCCGTCCAAAACCGTCTTTACGACCGGACGGCGCCAGCCCCGCAGGAAATAGCCTGGCGGACTGGATCGCCGCAAATGGCGATTTCCGCACGGCTGTCATCGCCGCTCTCGACGGCCTGCTCGGCGACGATCCGATGGCGTTCGTCAGACAGGTTTGCGCATGGCCGGGAGCCACACGGTTGAAGCGGCCCGCACAATCGGCATAGTAGGTCGGCACGACCACGGGAGGGCAATATGAAGCTCGGACTGCTCACCGCACCGTTTGCCGATAGCCCGCTCGGCGAGGTCGCCGACTGGGCGAGTTCTGCCGGCTTCGAGGCGCTCGAGATCGCCTGCTGGCCGAAATCCTCAGGCGCGGCCCGGCGCTATGCCGGCACAAGCCATATCGACGCCGGCTCGACCTCGGCCACGCAGGCGAAGGAAATCACCGCCGCACTGGCGGAAGAGAACCTGTCGATCTCGGGCCTCGGTTTCTACCCCAATCCGCTGCATCCCGATGCCGCCCACCGCAAGGCCGTCATCGATCATTTGAAGAAGGTGATCGTGCTGGCGAGCCATATGGGCGTGCCGGTGGTCAACACCTTCTGCGGCGGCGACGCCTCAAAAACCATCGACGCCAACTGGCAAGAGGCACTCAAGGTCTGGCCTGATATAACAGCCCATGCGCGCGACAACGGCGTCAAGCTGGCTTTTGAGAACTGCCCGATGATCTTCAGCTATGACGAATGGCCGAGCGGGCACAACATCGCTTACTCGCCCTACATCTGGCGCCGCATCCTCGAGGCCTGGGGCGGCGACGTCAGCATGAATTTCGACCCGTCGCATCTGGTCTGGCAGATGATCGACCAGGCCCGGTTCATCAGGGAATTCGGCCCGTACATGCTGCATGTTCATGCCAAGGACCTGATGATCGATCCTGATGGACTTTATGAGCGCGGTATCCTCTCGGCCGGCATGGGCTGGCAGGTGCCGCGCATGCCGGGGCTTGGCGATGTCGACTGGAATGTGATCTTCTCGGGCCTCTATCGCGTCGGCTACGACGGGCCCATCATCATCGAGCACGAGGACCGGCGGTTTGAGGGGAGCGATGAAAACGTCAAGCGCGGCTTTCTGCTGGCCCGCGACGTGCTGCGCCCCTTCGTGAAATGAGCCCCTTTTCGAACTGAACTGAGATCAATGTGGAGGAAGACTGAAATGAAAAAATATCTGGCAATGGTCCCGCTGCTTGTCGGCGCGGCGTTTCTGGCTTCGGTGGGCGTCTCGTCCGCTGAAGCCAAATACACGATCGGCGTTTCCAACACCGTGCAGGGCAATGGCTGGCGCGAGGAGATGATCTGCGCCATCAAGGCGCAGGCGCTCGCGTCAGGCGAGGTCACCAAGCTCAACATCGCCCATCGCAACACCGACGCCGCCGGCCAGCTCGAGGACATCCGCAACCTGATCAGCGCCAAGGTCAACGCCATCGTCGTCAACCCGGCCGATCCCGCCGGCATCAAGTCAGCCCTCGAGGAAGCCACCAAAGCCGGCATCGTCGTCGTCGCCGTCGACCAGGCGGTCACCGAGCCCTCGGCCTACATCATCTCCAACAACCAGGAGCAGTACGCCTATCTTGGCGCCAAATGGCTGTTCCAGCAACTCGGCGGCAAGGGCGACGTCGTCTACATGCGTGGCGCCGCCGGCGCCTCGGCCGACAGCGACCGCGACAAGGGTTTTAAGAAGGCGCTTGCCGAATTCCCCGATGTGAAGGTCGTGCACGAGGTCTTCACCGGCTGGCAGCAGGATCAGGGCAAGCAGCAGATCCTCGATTTCATCACCACCGGATCGCCGTTCAACGGCATCTGGACCTCGGGCATCGACAATGTGATCGTCGATGCGCTGGTCGAGTCGCAGACGCCGCTGGTGCCGGTGGTCGGCGCCGACAATGCCGGCTTCGTCGGCCAGCTGAACTCGGTCGAGGGCCTTGTCGGCGCGGCGGTGACCAATCCCGGCTCGATCGGCGGCGCCGGCGTGACGCTGGCTCTGCAGATCCTGAACGGCAAGAAGCCGGCGGAGCAGACCGTGCTGGTCGAGCCGCAGCTCTGGGAGAACGCCACTGAAGAGGGCAAGGCCAAGCTGAAAAGCGTAGCCGATCCGTCGCTGAGCCCGGAATGGCCGGTCTCGATCTCCATCCCGGAGTGGACCACCTACACCAAGGACCAGATCATCGCCTGCAAGGGCCCGGGCGAGTAATGATCGCTTCGAGCCGGATCGCGAGGACGGCGAACTGCCGTCCTTGCATTACAACGAGTTGATAGACTGGCGCTCTACGGCGCCCCCCTCTGTCCTGCCGGACATCTCCCCCACGAGGGGGGAGATCAGCCGTCACCAAGGCTTTTGGCCAATCTTCGGCGTTGCAAGAAGAGGGCCCGCGTCAAAGCTGCCAATCTCCCTCCTTGTGGGGGAGATGTCCGGCAGGACAGAGGGGGGCGCCGTAGAGCGCAAGCAAGAGAGTTCTGTTTCTGATGCGGACAGCGTAAGTGGTTGGCGTCATAAACATTTGGACAGTTTGGACGAGAACAACACGTTTTGACAACAAACCCTCTGCAGCATAATCCCCTCCTGGACGCCACCGGCGTCGTCAAGACTTACGGCGCCGTGGTGGCGTTGCGCAACGCGTCGCTGTCGGTTCTGCCGGGTGAGGTGCACGCCCTGATGGGCGCCAATGGCGCCGGCAAATCGACGCTGGTCAAAATCCTGACCGGCGCCATCCGCGCCGATGCCGGGCATATCCTGATCCGCGGCGAAGCCCGCGACGTGCGCTCTCCCGCCGATGCGCGCCGCGCCGGGTTGCTTCCCGTCTATCAGGAACCATCGCTGATCCCCGATCTCGACGTCGCCTCCAATCTTCGCCTGACCGGCACGCCGGTCGAGCCGTTCCGCGCCTGGGTGCGCGAACTCGGCATTCCCGACCTCGACATCCGCGAAACCGCGCGCGACATTCCGCTTGCGGTGCTGCGGGTGCTCGATCTGGCGCGGGCGCTGGCGGTCGAGCCTGACGTTTTGCTGCTCGACGAGATGACCGCGGCACTGCCGGCAAACCTTGCCGAGAAGGTGCTTGAGGTCGTTCGCCGCCAGGGCGACAGCGGCCGTTCGGTGAGCTTCATTTCCCACCGCTTTGTCGAGATATCGGCGCTTTGCGACCGCGCCACGGTGCTTCGCGACGGCGAGACCGTCGGCGTCGTCGACATCGAGCCGGGCATTGAGGAGCGCATCGTCGAGATGATGCTCGGCGCCAGGATCGAAAAGACACGCGTGGCGGCGCGCCAGACGAGCCAGGCCGCTTCGCCCAGGGATAGCCGACCGCGCCTCGGCGTGGCGAACCTTCGTGTCGGCACCAAGCTCAACGACGTCTCGTTCGATCTGGCCAACGGCGAGGTCGCGGGCGTCGTCGCGCTTGAGGGGCAAGGTCAGGACGAGCTCTTCGCCGCGCTCGCCGGCTCCATCCGCCCGTCCGGCGGGACGATCGAGGTGGACGGGAAGCCGGTGAAATTCGCGCATCCGGCGGACGCGATCCGCGCCGGCATCGCCTATGTGCCCGGCGACCGCACCGAAGCTTTGACCATGCAGCGCTCGGTGCGCGAAAACATCGCGCTCCCGTTCAGCGCCGCCTTGCGCAACTGGGGCCCGATCAACATGCGGCAGGAAGGCTCCAGGGTCGTTAGTGCGATCGAGCGTCTGCAGATCGACACGCGCGCCCAGCGCGAGGTACAGCGCCTGTCCGGCGGCAACCAGCAGAAGGTGACGATCGCCCGCTGGATCGCCGCTGAAGCACAGACCATCCTCTGCTTCGACCCGACGCGCGGCATCGATGTCGGCACCAAGCAGGAGATCTACAAGCTGCTGCGCCAACTCGCCGAGCAGGGCAAGTCGGTGCTGTTCTATACATCCGAGCTCGAGGAGGTGCAGCGTGTCTGCGATCGCGTCATCGTCATCTTTGGGGGGCGCGTCGTCGATGTCTTCCCCGTCGAACTCGCCGACGAGCCGGCGCTGATGCGCGCCGCTTACGGCTTGCCGCGCGGCGCCAAGGAGGATGTCGGCATCCTTGCCGATTTCCACTCGAGCCCGGTGGCGAAACCTTGACCCGCCTCGTCCGCCGTCAGGGCTGGGTCGCCGGCCTGCTTGTCCTGTTCGTGGTCCTGTTCGTGATCACCAGGCTCATCCAGCCGGGCTATGGCAGCGGCGATTTCGGCTCGCTGGTGCGCGCGGTGCTGCCTTACGCCTTTGCCGTGGCCGCCCAGACGATTGTCGTCATCGCCGGCGGCATCGATCTTTCCGTCGGCGCCATGATGGCGCTGACCAGCGTCACCGCCGCCTCGATGATGGACGGCGCCAGCGAGGAATACGCGCTTTTCGTCGTGCCGTTCGTGCTGGCCATGGGACTGGTGCTGGGCGCCGTCAACGGCATGCTGATCGTCGTCACCCGCGTGCCCAATATCGTCGTCACGCTGGCCACCCTGTTCGTCCTGCAGGGCGCGGCGCTGCTTGTCCTCGGTGCGCCCGGCGGCGCGGTGGCCGAATGGCTGCGGGCGACCATCGTCGGCTCGGTCGCGATCCCGGGACTGCCCAGGATTTCTGCCTGGATACCGAAGGCGCTGGTGCTTTTGGTCGTCTGCCTCTGCATCATCTGGATACCCCTGAGGCGCTCGAAGCTCGGCCTGTCGATCTACGCCATCGGCAGCAGCGAGCTCGCGGCATTTCGTAGCGGCGTGCCTGTCGCGCGCACCAAGATCATCGCCTATGCCCTGTCGGGGCTTTTCGCTGCCATGGGCGGGCTGGCGCTGACCATGAGCACAGGCATCGGCGCCCCCATCCCCGGCCCCTATCTTCTTGCCAGCGTAGCGGCGGTGGTGCTCGGCGGCGTCGCCCTAGGTGGCGGCAAGGGCGGATTGCTCGGCCCGATCGTCGCGGTCTTCGTGCTACGGCTGGTACGCACCGACCTGACGCTGCTCGCCATCGATCCCAACGTCACCGCGATCATCGAAGGCGCGATCATGGTCGCGGTGGTGATGTTCGGCGCCTTCATCACCATGCGGAGCCGGCCATCATGAGCAATGGCATGGGGTTGGTTTATGGAGTCGGCGATCCTTCGCGCCCCCCTCTGTCCTGCCGGACATCTCCCCCAACGGGGGGGGAGATTGGCAGCTTCGGCGCCTCGCGCATTCTTGGAACGCTGACAATTGGCGAAAGCCGTCGCGCCGTCCAATCTCCCCCCAAGTTG